>NZ_JAGLBC010000242.1 GCF_018260395.1 Psychrobacter sp. | reverse complement strand
TAATTGAGCCATTAATCAGGTATCTTAAAACAGTTGAATAGAAAGGTAATCAAAATAAAAAATCCCGAACTTAAAAAGTTTGGGATTTTTTATTGGGTATGGCTTACTACAAGTTAAAGCATTAAGCCGATAAAATCTGCCTAGCCAGTTCTTGATATTGCTCAACCGCTAAGCGTGGACCAAATTGTTGCACAACTTGACTGGCTATAGTAGCGGCCAATTGTCCGCACTGCATTAAACTATGATTTTGTGATAAAGCATATAAGAATGCGCCAGAATAATTGTCACCAGCACCATTGGTATCAATGACTTTGTCTACAGGTGGGGTAGGAACATTAAATACAGTTATTAAGCCGTCTGCTGATTTTTGGCATATGATACTGTCATCTGCACTATTAGTCACGACCGCCAACTCACAATATTGGGTTAGAGCTTGGGCAGCTTCAGTTACATTCTGGATTTGAGTAAATAACATGGCTTCTTCAGAGTTACAGAAGATAGTATTCACACCATTGCCCAATACTTCAAGCAACCCTTCTTTGGCAAAGTTAACCACTGCCGGATCTGCAAAACTTACCGCAATTTTAATATCGTTGTCTTTGGCATATTGACGAAGCTTTTGTACAGAAGGACGTAGACTTTCTGACATCGCTAAATAGCCTTCAAAATATAACCAACTGCTTTGAGATAGTGCATCAAAATCTAAGTTATCTTCATTGATATCGCTTGAAGTTCCTAAGAAGGTTTGCATCGTACGCTCACCATCGGGTGTAATTGCAACCACACAAGAGCCGGTTACACCGCCTTGCGAGATAGAATTTTCAGCAGTAGTAGCAACGCCAGCTTGATTTAAATCCGCCAAATAAAACTCACCGGCTTGGTCATCACCAACCCGGCAACCATAAAATGACTTACCGCCTAAGCTTGCAAAAGCAAACATGGCATTGGCGGCTGAACCACCTCCAGTTTGCTTTGATGGCTGTAAATTTTGAGATTTGAATTGATTTAATAGTTGAGTTTGTTCCTCTAAGCTTGCTAAGGTCATGCTACCCTTGGTCAAGCTGGTCTGATTAAGTTGTTCTTCATTCAATAGATACTCGTGATCTACTAAAGCATTTCCTACAGCCATAACATCGTACATATTATTTCCAACTTAATAATTTAGGGAGTAATTAAATTCAGTGAGGATATAATACTTTAAATTAGGTGAGTTGTGGAGATTAGGTGTTAGCGTGAAACATACCTTGCAAATCTAAGGTCATTAAAAATATTTTGGTTCTATTTATAAATCTATCATTATCATAGTAAGTTATTGATTTTAAATAAAATAATTACTGTATAAAAATTATACAATTTAATGCTAAGCCTTAATAATTCTAAGATATTTGTTGTCAAGTTATCAGTTATACACAGACTTATCCACAGACGTTGGGGGTAACTGTTCAACAACTTGTTTTATAAGGCTTAGAAAAGCAGTTTAGTAGACAGTAAAATTTGATTTAAACAAAATTAACCTACCCATTAACAATAGTGACTAATTAGTTTTATTAAGTTCCACGCATTAAAGATGGATTGCTAATGCAATATTACCTAAGTTTCAACTGATACAACCTACCAATAAACCACTATGCTCAAATGCCCATGTTATAAGTTAAGTTGTTATATTAACTTTAAAAAACCACAAATGACTCCATTAACTTATATCAGTATTTTTAATTAAGC
>NZ_JAGLBC010000045.1:11156-18069 GCF_018260395.1 Psychrobacter sp. | reverse complement strand
GGTTCTAAATAAGAGGATTTATTAAGCTTAAGTGCAATTATGGTAAACTAAGTGACAATAAAATAAATTATCTAACTATTGCGCTTTTAACTATCTAATCCTTATGGATGTTTTAATAAATAAAGAGATATTTCATGAATAATGCTAATAATCCTACTCGGGTAGTCATTAACCTTGATGGCAGTTTAGACGAGCTTGATGATGATGATATCACGCTTCCGGATTTACCCATTGCAAAAGATATTCCCATTATTGAAACGCCAAGGATTGAAGAACAGGTAGAAAAATTCCCAACGCCTATAACTCAAACACAAACTAAAACTCAACCTAAATCAGTAGAACCTGAAGTTCCAGCGGCTACAACCACCGTATCTACGTCTTTATCACCAACTACAGCGCCAAGCATTTCTCAACAAAAAGAAGAGTCTGAAAGCGAGAAGAAGCAAGGGGGATGGTTCTCTCGCATGAAAAGCGGTCTCACCAAGTCACGTAAAAATCTAGCTGAAGGAATGGCTAATATCTTGATTGGTGGCAAAGAGATTGATGATGAACTGCTAGAAGAAGTAGAAGATCAATTATTGGTAGCTGATATTGGGGTTGAAGCCACAGATAAGATTATTAAAAGTTTAACTGAGCAAACTGCCCGCGGCGACTTAATTTATTCGCATTCTTTGTATAAAGCATTACAAAAGGAGCTGGTTGAAATTCTAGAGCCTAAAGTAGCACCGTTGATAATTGATACCACTAAAAAACCTTTTGTTATTTTAGTAGTAGGTGTTAATGGCGTGGGCAAAACCACCACGATAGGTAAATTGGCCAAACGTTTACAAGCTGAAGGTAAATCGGTTATGTTAGCGGCAGGCGATACCTTTAGAGCTGCAGCTACTGAGCAGTTACAAGTTTGGGGAGAGCGTAATAATATTCCAGTTATCGCTCAAGGTCATGGTGCAGATAGTGCCTCTGTTGTATTTGATGCTATGCAATCTGCCAAAGCCAAAAATATTGATGTTTTAATCGCAGATACGGCTGGACGCTTGCAAAACAAGACGCATTTAATGGCTGAACTTGAAAAAGTTGTGCGTATCATGCGCAAATCAGATCCAAGCGCACCGCATGAAGGCATGGTAGTGCTTGACGCAGGAACGGGTCAAAATGCTATTAATCAAGTAAAAGTGTTTAATGAAGTGGTGCCATTAACCGGTATTACGATTACTAAACTTGACGGTACTGCTAAAGGTGGTGTGGTATTTAACATTGCCAGTACCACAGACATTCCTATTCGCTATATTGGGGTGGGCGAGTCTATCGATGATTTACGTGCTTTTAGCCCGAAACAATTTGTCGCCGCCTTATTCGAAACCGATGAATAAAACAGTGTCTTTTATACTAAAAAAAATGGCATCATAAGGTGCTATTTTTTTTGGAATTATGATTATGATTGTTACAGTCACTTCTTTTGACCATTATAGATTGCTACTCATAGCCAAAACTATTTCTTCTAAAACTAAACTAATGGGCTTAGATTGGTTGGACAGCGGACAAAGTTGGTCTGATTCAAAGTCGTTGGTGCTCTTAAAAAAACGTCATAATTTCAATGATAAACAGTTTCGATTCATAGATGAAAATAGCCTAAGCAATAAAAATCAAACTGAAGCGTTACTTATCTTCACGATTGAACAATTACAACAATATTTAAGTGGTGAATGTCATCAATTTGATATTGATCTAGATTGGTCACTAGGTACACCGTTTCAGAAAAATGTCTGGCTAGCATTAATTCAAATTCCATATGGACAAACCATTAGTTATGCTAAGTTAGCACAAAATATTGGCAAACCTACTGCCTATCGTGCTGTTGCTAATGCTAATGGCAAAAACCCATTCAGTATTATTATTCCCTGTCATAGGGTAGTGGCTAGTGACGGTAGCTTGGGCGGCTATACTGGTGGTTTAGATAAAAAACGTCTGTTACTTAACGTTGAAAACAACTCTGACAAGCAGTAATAGCTCAGTACAATTTACAATTAAATTAATACAAATTGCATTGGCTAACTTAGGTTTTACTGATACCTTTAATTAAACCGATAAATAACATAAAGGATTTATTTACAAAGTGTTTAATAGTCAAAATGCAGTGCCTGAGGTAAATAACCTTCATGGACAACCTAATAATAAAGATGATGACGAAAACAAAGACCATAATGGTCTAAAGAATCTTAATGGCGATAGTCTGCAAAATCAGGTCAAACGCCAAAAAGAGTGGGTATACTTGAGTCATTTTTTGGCCATTCAAGGGCTGCAACCAGTGCATATTATTTCAGGTAAAGACGATGGTAATGAGCCAGACTTTACTTTAGTATTTTGGGAAGATAATCAACTGGTCTATATCGGTATTGAATTAACTACATTACCTAGGCTTCGATCTCAAATGAGTGACAGTGGTTTAATTGCTAAAAGGTGGTACTGGCAAGCATTAAATATAGTCGCAAAACAAAATTTAGAAAATCATGTTTATGATCATGAAAATGGTTACTTAACAGCTGAACGTTTTAAAATACCGATGAAAACCGCTTATATGCCACGAAATAAATTTATAAAACAAAGAAAGGGTAGGTCTATTTCTATTATCACCCAAAAAGATGTTGATGAAGTGATGAAAAAGAAACAACCAAAAATTGAGTCGTATCATATAAGACGGCCGTTAAATGAATTATGGCTATTGATCCATACCGATAAATATCAACCCGAAACCATTTTATCCTTTGAAAGAAGTAAGCAAACTGGTAATGAGATGGCCTTAAAACATGATACAGCCTTTGATAATGTTCAAATTACTTGTTATCCAAGTTATAGAATCCTAAATGTTTTAAAAGTCTAAAATCTAAATACTTTTAGAACCAAGCCCATTATTTAACAATTATTTAACAATTGTTTTCGATTGTTATGTCAAAACCTTCAACAGCGCCTCGCTTCGTCCATATCGAAACCCTTAAAAGAACCTGATAAGGGTTATTTAACGACAATGTCTAGTAGTTATTTCTCTGTTTACTTAAAAGCACATTCTCACAACACTTTAACATTAAAATAATTGTGGATATTCATTAGGATATTTAGAGCGTTAAACTATAAATTAAACCGTTTTTTTAATAAATTTATAAAGCTTCTCAAATTCCTTCATTTCCATTGCAAATTTTAATTATTCAATTAATTATACAAAAAATTACTCACTTGCCAGCGGACGCCAGCATGACTACTCTAACGCTCAATATCAATAATAAACCCTATCAATTCGAAAACCTTGATCCTCGCACTACTATTCTTGATCTCTGTCGTCATCATCTGCATATCACAGGTCCCAAAAAGGGCTGTGATCATGGTCAATGTGGTGCCTGTACCATTTTAATAAATGGTCAAAGGATTAATTCATGTCTAACTTTAGCAGTTATGCATGAAGGAGATGAAATAACCACCATTGAAGGTATCGGTTTACCTGAAATTCTCTCTGAATTGCAACAAGCCTTTCTGGACAATGATGCCTTTCAATGTGGCTATTGCACGCCAGGACAGATCTGTTCCGCTACTGCCTTAATCGAAGAGGTTAAACAAAATTGGCCAAGTTATGTGACCGAAGACTTATCTCAGCCAAATGCTTTATTGGCACATGAAATATCTGAGCGTATGAGTGGTAACATTTGTCGCTGTTCAGCGTACCCTAATATTATTAAAGCCATTACTCAAGTGCTTGAAAAGCAGATCAACACAAATCTTTCCAATGACACAGTAAATAGCTTGTCTAATAATACAGACACAAGTTATCAAACTCTCTCTTCTAGTGATAAAGATGTAACTGGCATATGGTCACCGCCTCCTAGTCAAGGTCAATTAAAAGCTCAACCTGCTAAGATAGATGTTAATTCTATCCAAAACGCTTCTACCGCTAAAACTCCAGCAACTCAATTAAAAGCTAATGATATTACAGGAGTTAACTCATGAAACGATTTCAATATATCCGTGCAAATGAGTTAATGACTGCCTGTATCGAGGGTAGCTCTAAGGGCGCTTCCTTTATTGGAGGAGGTACTAATCTATTAGATTTAATGAAGCTTGAGATTGAAACACCTATCAAGCTTGTAGACATTACTCAGCTGGAACTGAAACAAATTGAACCCACTTTAGAGGGTGGACTTCGTATTGGCGCTTTAGTGACCAATAGTGAGTTAGCGGCACATTCTGAAGTTATCGCCAATTACCCTGTTCTTTCTCGTGCAATTTTAGCGGGCGCTTCAGGGCAATTACGTAATAAGGCCACTACCGGAGGTAATTTTTTACAGCGTACCCGTTGCTATTATTTTTATCAACCTGATAGTGCTTGCAATAAGCGAGAACCTGGTTCTGGTTGTCCAGCCATAAACGGCGAAAATCGACAATTGGCTATCTTAGGTACTAGTGAGCACTGTATCGCACAGCATCCCTCTGATATGGCAGTTGCGATGCGATTATTAGATGCCACCTTGCAAACCCAAAAATCTGACGGCACTATTCGTACTATAGCCACTAAAGATCTTTATAAATTACCAGAAGACACGCCGCATATTGAAACAGTTTTAGAGCCTGGTGAGATGATCACTCATGTGGTCCTGCCTGCACCGATTAAAGGCATGCACACGTACGATAAAGTTCGAGATCGTGCCTCCTATGCGTTTGCATTAGTATCTTGCGCTGCGATTATTGACGTTGATGATGATGGCACGTTAAACACTGTACGTTTGGCTTTTGGAGGTATTGGTTCACAGCCTTGGCGCAATGAAGCGGTAGAGTCTAGTCTGGAAGGCACTAAAGGCAGTATTCCAGATATTGTAAAAGCGGCCAATATTTTATTGAGTGAAGCTCAGGGTTATGGAAAAAATGATTTTAAAATTGCATTAACCCGCCGACTATTAAAACAAATTATTGAGCGTGCTCTAAACGCTAAGGACGCATAATCATGGCTATATTTGATACAGATATTTTGGGCTCTGAACCTACAAAAAAGTTGATGATGAATGAGCCTGTTGATACGCTCCTTGATAAAACGTCAAGCAAATTGGTAGGTCAATCGGTTAGTCGAGTGGATGGCTCTCTTAAAGTGACTGGTCAAGCCCCATACTCTGCTGAATTTCATAGAGACAATATGGTATATGGGGTGTTGGTCGGAGCTACTATTACCAAAGGCAGGGTCAAAAGTATAGAAACAGATTCAGTGTCAGATATCCCAGGTGTAATTAAGGTAGTCACAGACGCCAAGCACTTTCTTCGTAACTCGCAGCAAGGCGGAAAAATGAAAGCGCCCACTCAAGGGGTTACCGACATTGTTTATCATGGTCAACCTATTGCGGTTGTCATCGGTGAAACTTTTGAGGCGGCTACTGAAGGCGCTAAAGCTTTGGTGGTTAATTATGAAGATGATACAGACAAAGCAGCTTTAGATTTCAGCGAAGAGCTTAAAAATGCTCATGATGTGAATGAGAAAGAAGGCTCTGATAAATCCAGTATCATAGGCGATCCAGATAAAGGGTTAACCCAGTCAGCGGTTACCGTTGATAAAGTCTTTACCACGCCCAGTCAAAGCAACTCTGCTATGGAGCCTCATGCCAGCTTAGCCTATTGGGAAGAGGATAAACTAACCATTTATTCATCAAATCAAATGGTAGCGTTTGGTCAGAAGCAAATTGCCGATGCTTTAGAAATATCAAAAGACAAAGTACATCTTATTGCCAAATTTGTAGGTGGTGGCTTTGGCAGTAAGCTAGGTATTGCTCCAGAAACTATTGCTGCTGCTATTGCGGCAAAACAGCTTGAGCGTCCGGTTCTTATTGTAATGACTCGTCCTCAAGTAATGGAGTCAACGGTTCGCCGTTCGAACACCCGTCAACGTATTGCTTTGGGAAGCGATGAAAATGGAGTATTAAATACCATTATTCACGATACTGTTAGTAGTAATCTTGCCAATGAAAGCTTTTTTGAGCCTGCTGGCTTATCTACCCATTTCTTATACCAAGGTAAAAACCGTAGAATAAGCTATCAAATGGTTGATATGAACTGGACATTAGCAGGGTCTATGCGTGCGCCAGGCGAGGCGGTCGGTCAATTAGCTTTAGAATGTGCGATGGATGAGCTGGCTTGTAAATTAGGCATTGATCCTATCGAACTTCGCCGCCGTAATGAACCTGAAGAAGACCCCTCACTTAATGTACCTTTCTCGACGCGTCAATTACTGCCTTGTTTGGAGAAGGGGGCTAAAGCATTTGGTTGGGATGAAAAACATCATTCTGAGCCTGCCAGTCAATTAGAAGGTGATTGGTGGATAGGAACGGGTATGGCAGTGGCATCACGTGGCAATCAACTGATGCCAGCTGAAGCTCGTGCTACGTTGCAATTGGATGCTAGCAAATCTTTAGGGATAAAAGCGGTTATCGAATCTGATATGACCGATATTGGTACTGGCTCATATACCGTATTTTCGCAAGTTGCCGCAGATTTATTAGGTTTACCGATAGATCACATAGATATGCAACTCGGTGACAGTGATTTTCCTTCTGCACCAGGGTCTGGAGGAAGCTTCGGGGCATCTAGTGCTGGTAGTAGTATTTATCTAGCATGTGCTGAGTTAAGAGAACAAATCGCTAAATTGGTAGGACTCTATGCTGACAATGTGCAACTCGCGCAAGGCCAAGTGTCGCAAAAAGGCGAACATAATGCCAGTTTGACTGAAAAAGTTTTAGATAAGGGTAAACAAGCATTAGACAGTACAATTGACAATTCAATTGGCAATTCAATTAAAAATACTTTGGATAAAGTGCTTGGAACAGTTGAAACAGCGGCTGAGAAAGTCGGTATAACTGTACCTCTTACTGAATCTGATTCTGCTGATACT
>NZ_JAGLBC010000045.1:0-11056 GCF_018260395.1 Psychrobacter sp. | reverse complement strand
ATTCTGCTGATACTGAGTCTAATAAGGTCAGCTACGATTTTAGTGATTCTGCATCTTATCCTTTGAAAGATATTATCAAATCACTTGAGAATCAAAAATTAAGTGCTAAAGGCGCCATTGCTCCGGGTAAAAATGGTAAATCACATCGTCAAGCCTGTTATGGCGCTAACTTTGCAGAAGTGGCTGTGCATCGTACTACCGGTGAGATTCGAGTAAAAAACATGACAGGCGCCTTTACCGCAGGTCGTATCTTAAATCATAAGCTTGCCACCTCACAGTGCTATGGTGGTATGGTATTTGGTATTGGCGCTGCATTAATGGAAGAAGTCATCCATGACAAGCAAGATGGTCGCCTATGTAACCATGATTTGGCCGAGTATCATGTGGCGGTTAATGCCGATGTACCACAACTTGAGGTTATTTTAGTTGAAGAAGATGACCCTTACACCAATCCGATGCATACTAAAGGCATTGGTGAGACAGCCATTTCAGGAGCAGCTGCTGCCATTGCCAATGCGGTTTATAATGCAGTTGGGATAAGGGTCTATGACTTCCCAATAACTTTAGATAAACTGATTGAACAGTTGCCAGATTAGATTGTTATATGATTTAAACCGTAACTTTATGATCGATATCTAATTATCAAAGTTTAATTACCAATATTTAATTGTCAATAAATTATAAGAAGATGCGGCTATGAATAATGTGTCTGATATTTTAAAGCTTGCAGAACAAACTCGTAATGAAAATATAGACGCAGTTCTGGCCACTGTGGTTCATACTGAGGGTTCGGCTTATCGTAAAGCGGGGGCAATGATGCTTATCTGCGCCGATGGTCGTTCGGCAGGGATGATTAGTGGTGGCTGTTTGGAGCCGCATATTATCAAAAAGGCATTTTGGCTAACCCGCAATGGGTCAGTAGTTCAAGTTTATCAAACTGGCGATGAAACTAATTCAAATGCTGCATCTTATAAAGGTTATGACCATAGTGATAGCTTAAATGACGTTTATTATGACGAGCTTGAAATGAATTTTGGCTTGGGCTGTAACGGTAAAATTCATGTGCTGTTTGAACGTATGGATTACGCTTTTGGTCTTATCAAAACATTACAGCAAGTTCGCCAAACTGCCCAGCCTGTTACCATAGCCACTTTAGTACGATCTGAGGTTTCTAATTATCCCATTGGGCTACATGTTAATCTTAATCACTTAGCAAACTTAAAATCCACTCGTCCTAATGAGCTAGCTTGTAGTGATTTAGTATATTTGAATAAGGATATCGAGCTAAACAATGAAGACCCTATACTTACTCAAGCACTTAATGTCTTAAGTGAAGAATACTCTTTAAACAGTCAGCTTGAGTTAAATAGTCAACTTGTTGGACATCAATTAGCAAGTGAATCTTCTAAGTTTGTTACCTTGCAAGGTGTATTAGACAATGATATAAATCAGCGGATTCAAACTCAGTGGTTGGTTCACTATTTAAGACCTCAGATTAAACTTTTAATTTGCGGAGCAGGTAATGATGTCATACCGTTAGTAACATTGGCGAAAATGCAGGATTGGCAGGTAACTGTCATTGATAGCCGAAGTCACTATGCCACACGAGCGCGTTTTATGCAGGCGGATAAGGTATTATGTTTGCCTTTAGATGATGAGGAAACCTTAAAAGAGTTGAGTCGCAATTCAGCAGTTGCAATAATGTCGCATAGCTTGACTCAAGACAGAGCCCGATTGAAGGTTCTTCTTGCCAATCCGCCGTTATATTTAGGTCAACTGGGTCCTAAATATCGCACTGAGCGCTTAATTGATGAGATTGTACAAGAGAATCCAAAGGATGCTGATAAATATAAGCAGGGAATTGATAATCTGTATTATCCAATTGGTTATAACTTGGGCGGCGATGGCCCAGAAGCCTTAGCACTAGGAATTATGGCGCAAATCAGTGAAGTAATGTATGGTAAAGAGAGCTGTATTAATAACCATAGCAACTCAAACAATAGCAAAACTATAAATCCAAAAAAAGCGCCTCATCTATCAACAGACGCTAAAGCTATCCTAAGCAACCCAAGCTTAACGGCATAAGCATAAAGGCCAATAGTTAAAATGGCAAAACTCAATAAATCATCTATATTATTGCCGCATAAAATCCTTCCGCCTCACGCTATAATTTTATTAGCCAGTGGTTTAAGTGAGCGTCTAGGACAACCAAAACAACTATTAAAAAAGAAGTCTCAATCTCTGCTAGAAATCATGGTAAATATTTCCCTTGCCACTCAGCCTCAATTCATAGCCGTGGTTGTCCCAAGCTCATCACAACAAATTTTACAATTAATCCAAACATTATCCGTAAAACATCCTACCATTGAACCAGTAATTAATAGGCAACCAAAACTTGGCATGGGACACAGTCTAAGTTTAGCTATCGATAAGTTAAACAGCAAAGTAGAGCAGGGCGTATTGATTGAGCGAGTTTTGATATTGGGTATCGATCAGATAATGCTTGATACTAGTCATTTGCTGAATCTATTAACAGATAAAACTTCTACTGCAGGTGAAGCTATCGATCAAAGCAATAATAATAAACTCGTGATTGCCAGTGGCTATCTCAAAACTTACATAGATAACATCAATGCTTATGCTGAGTCTTACCTACCATACAATGCAGAAGACAATGCAAAAGACAATGTTAAAGATAATGTTAAAGATAATGTTAAAGACGATAAACAATTTGATAAAAATGATGTTGTTGGACTGCCTATTAACCTAGACTATAAGTTGCTAAAACAATGGCAATCTTCGCTCATGGGCGATAAAGGACTGCGTTATTTGATTCGAGGCCTACCTACTAGTAAGCTTGATGTTATTTATAATGCTAAGCTAAGTTTAGATATAGACACAATAGATGAGTTAGCATTTGCTAGAGATAAAGGCTGGCTAGATTAAAAATATTTCGAAAATTCTAATTATGAGCCCCCAACTTTAGGTTAGGGGCTTTTATAAAAAGATTTTTTATACTTATGAATAACTTAATATTTTAAATTAAATGATTGATAATGATTTCATTGGAGACAGTTTATATTAAGCGTTTAATTGCTCTAAAACATCATCGGTAAAATCAACATTGGTATGCACATCTTGAACGTCATCTAAATCCTCTAACATATCAATCATTTTCATCACTTTTTCGGCATCATCAATATTATCGATTAAAGCAGTTGTTGAGGGTGACATGGTAACTTCGGCATTGCTAGACTCATAACCTGCAGCGTTTAACGCGTCTTTCACTGCACCAAAATTTTCAGGTTCAGTAATGACTAATAAACTTTCACCGTCATTTTCAATATCTACCGCCCCTGCATCTAATGCCACCAATATGATTTCGTCCTCTAGCGATACATCATCAAATATAATTTCACCGCGCTTAGTGAACAAATAAGCCACTGAGCCAGCTGTACCTAAGTTTCCGCTAAATTTGGTAAACGCATGGCGTACTTCACTGACAGTTCTATTAACGTTGTCTGTCATAGTTTCTACCAATACCGCTACACCGCCAACGCCATAACCCTCGTAGGTCAGCTCGTCCATTTCGCCGCCCTCTGAGTTACCAACTCCACGTTCAATGGCACGTTTGATAGTGTCTTTAGTCATGTTGGCCGATAGTGCCTTTTCTACAGCAGCACGAAGGCGAGGATTGCTATCAGGATCAGGCTCACCTTGTTTAGTGGCTGAAATGATTTCACGAATGATTTTGGTAAAGACTTTGCCGCGTTTGGCATCTTCTTTGGCCTTTCTGTGTTTAATGTTTGCCCATTTAGAATGACCTGCCATGATGTATTTATCCTTATCATTTACGTTAAATAATTAAATTATCAAATAAGACTTTAGGTTTATAAAACCATTTTTGCATAGCTAAATTGTT
Organism: Psychrobacter sp.; assembly: GCF_018260395.1. Taxonomy (GTDB): domain Bacteria; phylum Pseudomonadota; class Gammaproteobacteria; order Pseudomonadales; family Moraxellaceae; genus Psychrobacter. Next base: position 7,134 of record NZ_JAGLBC010000045.1, on the reverse strand, counting down.
AAAGAGCTAAATTGTTAAAGAGCTAAACAGTTACATAGTTAATTAGTATGCTCATAACTTTATAGGGACTAAGTGCTTGTATTATTGAAGAATAGGTCAAGCACAGTGCACTTAAGCCGACTAACTATTAAATAATAAGAGGTTAAAGCGATTAGAAAAATGATTATAGCAAGTTATAAAATGACTATATTTAGCCATATAGTGTTAAGCTTAGTTGAGGTATTTTTAATAAAATATTATCAACCATTTTAGCTTAATATTCCTTATAAACTGCTTTGCAAAAACTGCGTAATTATATCAGAAATAAAACAACAGATTTTTGTGTTAATTTAACAAAAGAAGGTTTATAACTTGTGTAAGCTAATTTTATTGATACTTAAATAGATAACAAGTTGATAAAAATGGGTATGATAACTTGTTAGCGGTTAAACAAAGTTTATGTTAATAGGTAACATTGTTAACTTAATGACGTATAATGATTCTCTCTTGTAGACCAGTATCCCGTATTTATGAAAAAACTCTCCTCAAATAGGTTAAATAATTTACGTGACCGTATTCATATTATTATTGAAGGTACGGACACACCTTTAGGGAAGTTCTTTGACATTGTTTTATTAATTGCCATTGCCTCAAGTGTGGCAGTGGTAATGTTAGATAGTGTATTGTATTTGCGGTTGCAATTTGGAACGTTATTTTATTATGCAGAATGGTTTTTTACTATTTTATTTACCCTCGAATACCTATTGCGACTGTTTTCAGCCCCAAACAGAGTTCGCTATGCTTTTAGTTTTTTTGGGGTGGTGGATTTGCTTTCGGTTTTACCAAGTTATTTAAGTATAATATTTGGCGGTATTCAATACTTAACAGTAGTGCGTTTATTACGTATTTTAAGGGTATTTCGGGTACTCAAGCTTAAGTCTTATATGCAGCAAGCAGGGTTCTTAGCATCAGCACTTAAGACCAGTCAACAAAAAATCACTGTCTTTTTCTTATCTGTTTTATTATTAGTCACCATATTCGGCTCAGTAGTTTATGTCGTTGAAGGCCCTGAAAATGGGTTTACCAGTATTCCAGTCTCAATCTATTGGGCCATTGTAACGCTAACTACAGTTGGATATGGTGATATATCACCCAAGACACCACTTGGACAAGCCATAGCTAGTATGGTTATGATTACCGGTTATTCTATTATTGCAGTACCAACTGGTATTTTTACCTCAGAGCTATCAAAAAGTATGCGTCCTCAGTTACATCCCGTAACTTGCCCCAATTGTGGTAAGTTTGGTCATGCAGCTGGTGCTCAATTCTGTGATCGTTGTGGACACGAGCTACATATCTAATTTTAGGTTATAATTTAGCACTGTTCTTGTGTTAATCATTTTATGGGTAAATCAAATAATTATGCCTAATTTATTAAAAAAATCCTTCAATATTGTCAATCGGGTGCGTCATACTGCCAGCGTCGCAGGGCTATCTGCGTTTAGGGTTGCCAAAGGGGAACGTCCCGATGCAGTCATGTTGAGAGAAACCTTTGAGCAATTGGGCACAACTTATATCAAGATTGGCCAATTTATCGCTAGCACCCCATCCTTATTTCCACGCGATTATGTTATAGCTTTTCAAGGCTGTTTGGACCAAACCACGCCACTGCCTTATGAATATATTGAAAAGGTGCTAAAAGAAGAACTATTAACGCAAGCGCAAAGCTTAGAAGATCTATTTAGTAGCATAAATAAGAAACCGTTGGCTTCAGCTAGTATTGCCCAAGTACACGCAGCTACCTTAATCGACGGGCGTGAAGTGGTGCTTAAAGTACAAAAGCCAGATGTTGAAACTATCATGCAGACTGACCTAGGGGTGCTACATGGGGTGACAAAGCTTATGGAAAAGCTTATGCCTCAAATGCGCTTTGCTAGTATTTCACCTATTATTGATGAAATCAGGATCCGCATGATTGCAGAGACGGATTTCATTGCAGAAGCGTCTAACATTCGCGATTTTCAACAATTTTTACAGATGACCGGCAATAAGAAAGTAGTAGCGCCTGAAGTGGTAGATGAATTAACCACCAAACGGGTATTAACCATGAGCCGACTGCATGGTATCTCTATGGTAGATGAAGTGGCCATGCGTCAGTATTGCTCAGATCCTGCGCAAGTGATGGCCGATACTTTAAACACTTGGTTTGCAAGCCTAATGTTCTGTAATAGCTTCCATGCAGACTTACATGCTGGCAATTTAATGATGTTACAAGATGGACGTATAGGTTTTATTGATTTTGGTATTGTAGGTAAGCTTGCCCCCGAAAGCTGGCAGGCCTGTATGGGTATGATGCAAGCTTTGCAAGAAAATGATTATATCACCATGGCGAGTTGCATGATTGATATGGGCATGACTCATGAACGGGATAAAGTTGATCAGGCTCAGCTAGCTGGTGACTTAGCAAAAATGATTACCCGAATTATGGCTGAAGATAAAACTTACACCAGTGGTAAGCCCTTTAATAGTAAAGAGCAGGCCGATGAGCTTAATAAAATGATGCTTGAAATTGTTGAAGTGGGCAAACGTCATGGTCTTCACTTTCCACGCGACTTTGCCTTATTAACCAAACAGATGCTATATTTTGATCGATTTATGAGAACATTAGCGCCTGATATGGATATGTTTAACGATGCCCGAGTAAGTTTAATAGGTAACTCACAAGCAAAATAATTGTAGTTTTTGCCAACAGTACAGACTCAACAGTAAGTGGCGGTTATGATAACTAAATTACCTTTGTGGATATTAATTGGTGGAGCTGTATTGGCATTCAATGCCGCCTGTGTCAACATTATTGCTTTAAGTGGCTTTACCCACTTATCTGTATCTCATGTAACGGGTAATGTTAGTTTATTTTCTGCAGCTATTGCTCAATTTGAATGGTCAAAAATGTTCTTTATAGGAGCATCACTGTTATCTTTTTTAACCGGTTCTATACTAAGTGGCGTAATTATAGGTCAACGATCCCTCAAGTTAGGCCGCCGTTATGGGATAGCTTTGTTTCTTGAAGCAGGTTTGCTCTTTTGCAGCTTTTTACTTTTTTTTGAGCACGTTTATTGGGGTCAATTGCTTGCCGCCATGGCTTGTGGTTTACAAAACTCAATGGTAGCGACTTATAGTGGGGCAGTCATTCGTACCACGCATTTGACTGGTCTGACATCTGATATGGGCGCTGCCATAGGCAATTGGCTAGCAGGGCGACCGATTAATAGAATGATGCTCGGCTTCCAAGCCATGATTTGGTATAGCTTCTGTGGCGGCGGTGTGGTTGGTGCGTATAGCTACTTCAAACTTGGCTATAAAGCTATGTTAATACCCGTAGGCATCGTATTTACTGCGGCTTTATTTTATCAAATAGCGTTAAGTAAACTGCCTGAAAAAAGAAAGGTTTAACTTTACAATACTTAGTCATATAACAAATTCAATAGCTGAAAAAATAGCTAACTAAATAAATAAATGGCTGACTAAATAAATAACGAAATAAATAAAAAGCTAATCTTATATCTAACGAACAGACAGTTTGTAGACTTTTAATTTAAGTTATGTACCAATTACGCCTCGATTGAATACTTCACGAAGCTCAAAACTGGTATGAACCTGGCTAACCCCTTCAATACGATTTAGACGGTGTAATAAAAATTCTTCATAATGCGCCATATTGCGTACCACTACTTTTAACAAGTAGTCTTCACTGCGTCCGGTGACAATACTACAACTTACTACCTCATTAAAGCTTTGAATCTTTGTTTCAAATTCAGCAAATCTTTCAGCAGTATGCCTATCCATACTCACTGCAATATATATTGATAAACTATAGCCTAATTTTTGCGGACTTACCTCTGTATGATATCCAGTAATAATACCTGCTTCTTCTAAGCGTCGGATGCGCCTAGCACATGGGGTTGCAGAGAGATGCACGGATTCAGCGATATCACTGATACTCATACGGGCATCTTGTTGAAGTAATACAAGAATTTGACGATCGATCTGGTCTATGTAAACCTTATCATTATCATGTGTATAGTCAGTATTAAGATTTAGCTGATGGTTAGTCATTAATATTGCTTCCTAAGTCTACAGTAGTGATTTTAACTAATAATAGTTGATTTAAGATAATTATTCACTAATTATAGCTATTTTTTACTCTATATTTGCAGTATTATTTTTCAAATATTTTGTTAAGATATTCACTATAGATTAATATAGAAAGCAGGTAGCTTAGACTCGCTATATAAAACTTTATAAACTTAATTTCGAATTTTAATTTTGCTTTACAAATAGACCTAAGAGGGCAACTCATGAGCCAAATTACTACCCAATCATCTGTAGAACCAAAAGTTAAGCCAAAATATGAGGCTTTCGATTTTCGTAAATATCAGCCTTTTGCCTTTGCACCGCAACTCACTGATCGCACTTGGCCCAACAACACCATAAAAAAAGCTCCGATTTGGGCCAGTGTTGATCTGCGTGATGGTAACCAAGCTTTAATCGATCCTATGACAATTGAACAAAAAATGCAGTTTTTTAAACTGTTGGTAGAAGTAGGCTTTAAAGAAATAGAAATCGGCTTTCCGTCGGCGGCTCAGGTTGAGTATGATTTTGCTCGTAAATTGATTGAAGAAAATCATATTCCGGATGATGTAACTATTCAGGTCTTGGTACAAGCGCGTGAGCATTTAATTGAACGCACCTTTGAGGCCTTAAAAGGCGTTCGCCGTGCTGTGGTGCATGTCTATAACTCAACCAGCCGTGTGCAACGTGATAAAGTTTATGGCAAAAGCAAAGACGAAATTAAACAGATTGCAATAAGTGGCGCAAAAATGCTTAACGACTATGCTGCTAAGCATCCAGAGACGCAATGGGTATTTCAGTATTCTCCAGAAAGCTTTAGCCAAACTGAAACGGACTTTGCCATTGAAGTATGTGATGCAGTCATAGAAGAATGGAAGCCTCAAAACGGTCGAGAGGTTATTATCAACTTGCCCGCTACCGTTGAGTCTTCAATGCCAAATATATTTGCCGATCAAGTTGAGTATTTTTGCCGTCATCTAAAGCAGCGTAGCGATGTCATCATTAGTTTGCATACGCATAATGACAGAGGAACTGCTATTGCGGCGGCTGAACTTGGCATGCTTGCCGGAGCAGACCGTATTGAGGGTACTTTGCTTGGCAATGGTGAACGTACGGGTAATATGGACATCATGGTTATGGCGATGAACTTGTTCAGTAAAGGTGTCGATCCCGAACTTGATTTTAGTGATATGAGTAAAATCGTCAACATAGTCAGTGAGTGTAATAACTTACCTGTGCATCCTCGTCATCCTTATGTGGGCGAGCTTGTCTTTACCGCTTTTAGTGGCTCGCATCAGGATGCCATTAAGAAGTCGCTTGATTTCAATGAAAAAAATCACGAAATGACTCAAAATATCTGGGATGTGGCTTATTTACCCATAGATCCTGCGCATATTGGGCGTAGCTATCAAGATGTGGTTCGTATTAATAGCCAGTCTGGTAAAGGCGGGGTCGCCTATATTCTACAGCGTAATTATGGCTTTAACTTACCACGCTGGATGCAAATTGATTTTAGCCGTGTGGTACAACAAAAGGCAGAAGATGCTGCACGCGAACTTAAGAACGAAGAAATCCTAGATGCATTTGAAACAACTTATTTGCAAAACTCTGGATATGAGTTGTTAGACCATAGTGTCAATAACAAAGGCGGAGAAGTTGAGTTCAAAGGTCAAATTACTCTAAACGGTGAAACTATTGATATATCAGGTAAAGGCAATGGACCATTGTCCTCTTTCATCGATGGCGTGGCGCGCCATACTGGTATGAAGCTGCATATTATTAATTATTCAGAGCACGCCATAAGTCCTGAGTTTACTTATAATGATGATGACGATGCTCAAAGCGATAAGACCAATGCTAAAGCAGCAGCTTATATTCAGTTAAATGTGGATGGAGAGATATATTCAGGGATTGGCACTCATACCAGTACAGTTTCTGCCATGCTTAAAGGCGCATTATCCGCTTTATCACAGGCGTTTTAAGCTAAATTCTACTAACTTTTAGGATAGAGCTTTAACTAATTAAGCATATAATAATAAAAACCTGTTTAATAGACAGGTTTTTTTAACATATAGAATATTTTTTTGAAGCCTAAAATACACTCTGAGGAAATGCTAAGCGCTATACCTTGTCTGCAAAACATTTGAACCAAAGTATTTACAATTCATACTCATCTAACAGATAACCATTGATATAAGCAAAGTATTCTCTAAACCATGAATTATAGCGTGTTGCTAAAGGGGTAGGGCTGGCCAAAGTTATCACATGTGTAAATCCTTGGTGTTCGGCAATAGCTTTTGCACGAGGAATATGAAAATCACTGGTCACAATAACGATGGGGTCATCTAATGGAATCCCTTTGGCGGCTAAGATTTTTTTATTAAATATAAAATTTTCTTCGGTGCTGGTGCTTTTCTTTTCTTGATAAATCGAATCAAGGGGTATGCCATATAGCGCATGTAGATATTGTGCCATCGACTCACCTTCACTACGAGTCTCACCCATGCTTATACCACCCGTTGTAATTACTATTGCGTCAGGCTGTTGATGTATTAACGGCACGGCTGTATCTAAACGATACGCTAAAGTTGGTGTTGGTATGCCATCTCGGATACCTCCGCCCAATATAATTATGGCATCTACATTCTGATAAGCATTGTTAACTTGCTGAATTTGAGTTTTTAAATTATAGGCAAAAGCTAAAAAACTTATAAACCATACTGCAAAACATGCCCATAGGGTTTTCCATATAAGCCTTAAATATAAATGATTATTGATTATAGTTTTTATTTTGTTCCAAAAAACGGCGTGAATAATGAATATTATTGCAATAAAAAAAGGCGCAATCGTACCAAAATCTATCTTATCGGCAGCAATTAATAGAGTACAGTCGATAACAAGTACCAATCCGATGATAAGTAAGAAAGCTCTAATAATATTTGGCATAACAGTGGGTTATAGTAAATGTTAGCGTATTATAACGTTAAATAATAATTATTGGGGACTAGTGGCACTTTTATGACA
>NZ_JAGLBC010000241.1 GCF_018260395.1 Psychrobacter sp. | reverse complement strand
AGCTAAATATAGTTAATAGCTAAATATATTTAATAGCTTGATGCAGTTAAGAACTTGATATAGTTGATAGCTTGATAGTTTCAAATTGATAACATTCTAAAAACTATATCATAACTCTCTATATCTAAATTTATATTATTATGGCATAAATTTTTCTATGATTGATTTAATAGGATGAATTGGCTTAAAACTTATATTTTTTCTAATTAGATAATGATATACACTATTGTCACCTCATTTATTCCTAATTTTAAATATTTTCTAATTTCAATGCCGTAATTAATCTTGATGCCAGCTATAATTTAGCAGTTTACCAGCTGTACATTTGAAACAATTTTCAGTGCTTTCTTAATAAACTATTATTAGTTGACCATAAATATGACCAAATTAAATCAAAATCAGACTTTATCAAAACCTATTTATAATGAAACCCCTATTTTGGATTATGCTGATATTCAGAGTATAATTGCTGATGACTTTGCAATCATGGACAAGCAAGTCTTTGGAAGCTTGAATTCAAAAGTTCAGTTGGTAATGAATGTCTCACAACATGTGATTAATGCAGGTGGTAAAAGAATGAGACCGCTTATCACTTTGCTATGTTCACGTCTTTGTAATGATGAACAATCTCAGGACGCTATGCATTTGGCGGCCATCACCGAGATGCTACATACGGCGACTTTAGTTCATGATGATGTGATTGATGAATCTGGTATGCGCCGTGGTCGCCCTACTGCCAATGCCACATGGAACAATCCCACCGCAGTGCTAGTGGGTGATTATCTTATTGCACGTGCTTTTAATCTGTTGGTAGGTTTTGAGAGTCTACCATTACTAAAGCTGTTTTCAGATGGTACTTGTGATATCGCCGAGGGTGAAGTACTACAGTTACAACATCAGCATAATCCGGAAGCTACTGAAACTGATTATATGCGTATCATTGATGGCAAAACCTCGCGCTTATTTATGATGGCTACGGCTGGCGTGGCTATTCTTCAAGATAAGCCTGAATTTTTGCAACCATTTAGTGATTTTGGTCAACACTTTGGTAATGCATTTCAGATTATTGATGATGTGCTTGATTATAGTGGGGATAGTGATGTTATGGGTAAGAACTTAGGTGATGATTTGGCCGAAGGTAAACCCACCCTACCGACTATAGTAACATTGCGTTTGTTAAAGCAGACTAATGAAGCAAACTACAATAAATTACGTATAGCTGTTCAGACTGGTAAGGTTGAAGATGCACAAGGTTTAATTAAAATAGTACAAGATTCAGGTGCTTTAGAATACTGTCGTTCGCGCGCATTAGCAGAGACGCATTTAGCACAGCAAGCCTTGGAGTTGTTGCCAGATAATGAGTATCGACAAGGCCTATGGCAATTAACCCAATTGGCAAGTTCACGTTTGGCTTAAAACAAATTTCTAATTATAACTGGTTTCCGAATTTAATGTCATTCTCTCTAATTGTAAGCCTATGACGTTCAATTTCTTATAATAATTTGCTTTTTTATGTCTATGATCTCACCTTAATTAAGTGAGATTTTTTTTTGCATATATTCAACAAGCTAATTATTTATATTTAATATTTATTAACTTTTGAAGATTTATAATGACGACAAATGATGGAATTTAGATATTTTCCAATACAATCAGATTAATGTTTTTGATTTATTTAATAATAGCTTTCATTCATAAAAACTATATTTAAACATTCTAAAATTTCACTTGATCTTAATTATTAATAGCTTGTTAAATTTTACATTT
>NZ_JAGLBC010000240.1 GCF_018260395.1 Psychrobacter sp. | reverse complement strand
CATTGATATACTATTAAACTTGTTAAATATAACAATTCCATCTAATACATATGGCTATAAAAGGTAGAAAAGTTAGCATGAATTTTATGAAAAACCGTAAATCATTAATTTCGAGCATAGCGCTTTCTATAATGGTTGGGTTGACCTCTGGATGTAGCACTATTAATGCTGGTATGCAATCTGGTGAGTTACCTCCGCAAGGTGCCTTTATAGCTGAAAATGGCATGCAATTTAATATTCAACCTTTGAACTTAAATAATTTACCCCCCGCTCCTGTTTATTCTTTAAGTCGTTCAGCGACTGGCATGAAAAATGCTCGTGTTCGTGAGTTATTAAATGGCTCAAGAGGCGTCGCCGACTATCGAATTTCTACCAGTGATGTATTAAGTATTAACCTGATTGAATATCCCAATATTACGCCTTCTAATAACAGTACCAATGCTAGTGCTTCTAATCCTTATGCAGCAGGCTATCCTGTTGATCAGCAAGGGTATGTTCAGTTTCCTTTAGTTGGCCGTGTGAAAGCCAGTGGCTTAACTGTCAGTCAATTCACCAATAATTTACGCAGTCAATTACAGCGCTATTTGAAGTATCCTGACCCGCAAGTGAAAGTGGTTAACTTTCGTGGTAGCAAGTATTTTATTGATGGTGCGGTAAAACAGCCCGGTGAGTTTAATATAGCAGACGCCCCTATTTCATTATATGGTGCTATCTCTATGGCAGGTGGCGCTACTACCGAAGGTGACTCTAATAGTGTTATATTAACCCGCAGAGGAATACAGTACGAGTTAGGATTGCGTGATTTACAAGATATGGGCATTTCGGCAAGTCAAATCTACCTGCAAGATGGCGACTCTATCCATATCAATCGACTAGACCGCAACCAAGTATATGTATTAGGTGAGTTTGGTGATATCAAACCTTTGGAAATACCAGATCATGGTATAACATTAGCTCAAGTAATTGGTCAATCAAAAGGATTAAACCCCGAGACTGCTAACGCTGCTAAAGTTTATGTGGTCCGTGACCATGGTAATGCATCCTACACTGATATCTATTATGTCAATTTGCAAACTGTGACCAATTTAGCCTTGGCCAATCGCTTTGAAATGCATGCCAATGATATTGTTTATGTTGATCCTACTGGTTTAACGCGCTGGAATAGATTTATCAATTCCGTATTACCGTCTAGCAACGCAATTAGACAGCTAACAGGGTTATAGTTCAAGTTATATATTCAGTTGTAATTGTAGATATAGTTTTAGCTCAGCTTTTGTGACTTTTAATGTTTGATAACATTAGTATTTTTTTTAGATTAAAGTTTTTAGGCTTTCATTATGGCATTTGATAATATTTTAGTGGTATGTGTGGGCAATATATGTCGTAGTCCTATGGCTGAAGCATTATTAAAACAGCATTTTCCCAACAAACATATAGATTCAGCTGGTGTAGGTGCACTGGTGGGTCATGGAGCCGATCCAGCTTCCATAAAGATTATGCAAGAGCAAAATATTGATATTACTGATCATGTAGCCAAGCAGATTGATGAAAAACTTGCACAAAAAGCAGATTTAATCTTTACTATGTCTGACAGCCAAAATAAATGGATTGAAGAGCGTTTTCCGTTTTGCCGCGGTAAGACGTTTAAGTTAGGTCATTGGAGTGGTAAAGATATTGCTGACCCTTACAAGCATGAGATGAGTGCGTTTCAAACTGCCTATCAAGACATAGTTCGCGGTATTGAAGAGTGGCAGGACAAAATCGTTTAAT
>NZ_JAGLBC010000239.1 GCF_018260395.1 Psychrobacter sp. | reverse complement strand
CTCACCTAAAAAAACATTAAGAAGTTCAAAGTAACATTATAATAATATTATAGTAACAAAAAATGAAATTTTAAGAAATAGACTTTTTAAACTTTGTTATCAATTAAGCAATAAAAAACAGCTGCCAAGCGACAGCTGTTTTAATAATAAACATAATGAAAAATTAATAGTTAACTCTAATAAAATTTTGAATTTAAATAAGCTATAGTAATATTAGAATGAGTTGTTATTCGATACGTTCGCCATGCTGACTTAAGTCTAATCCTATACGTTCCTCTTCATTATCTACTCTTAAGCCCATAACCATATCTATAGCTTTGGCAATAATATAGGTTACAACCGCAGAATAGATCATAACAGCAACCACGCCTTCTAATTGAGTAAATAACTGTGGTAACAAGTCTATTTTTTTACCCATGATCATTTCACTAGCAAATACGGCTGTCAGTATTGCGCCAACAATGCCACCAACAGCATGAAGACCAAAAGCGTCTAATGCGTCATCCGCTTTAAGCATACGCTTAAGACCATTGGTACCCCAAAAACATATGGCCCCACCGACTAAACCCATAATCAATGCGCCTGTGACATCAACAAAACCGGCAGCGGGTGTGATTACTACCAAGCCTGCCACTGCGCCCGAAGTTGCGCCTAAAATAGATGCTTTACCATGAAAAATGCGTTCAAATAACAACCAAGATAAAGTCGCTGCTGCTGCTGCTACTTGTGTGGTCATAATTGCAAACGCAGCAGAGCCATTCGCGCCCAATGCTGAACCACCGTTAAATCCAAACCAACCTACCCAGATTAGACCCGCACCGATTACACTTAAGGTCAAATTGTGAGGTGCCATAGATTCACGGCCATAACCTAAACGCTTACCAATCACATAGGCTAAAACTAAACCTGCAACACCAGAGTTGATGTGTACTACAGTACCCCCAGCAAAATCAAGGGCACCTTTGGTAAATAGCCAGCCATTTGGTGCCCAAACCCAATGTGTAATAGGCGCGTAAACAAATACCACCCACAATGCCATAAATACCATCCAAGCACTAAACTTAATTCGGTCTGCTACTGAACCACTAATAATCGCTACAGCAATAATAGCAAAGGTCATCTGAAAAATAGAAAATAGAACCTCAGGTATCGTACCGCTGAGCGTATCTTTAGTAATGCCATTGAGTAACAGCTTACTCATATCTCCTACCCAAAGTCCTCCATCTCCAAAAGCTACGCTGTAACCAATGAGAACCCATATAACACTAACCATGGCTGCAGCACTAAAACTATGCCCCATAGTGGCTAAAATATTCTTTTTGCGAACCATACCACCATAGAATAAAGCGAGTCCTGGAATGGTCATCATCAAAACCAATAAGGTAGAAACCAGCACCCAAGCTGTGTCTCCAGTATCTAACGTTGGGGTTGTTTCGGCAGCAAAAGCAGTGCCACTGACTCCCAGAGCTGCTAGCATATATATAATTTTCTTCATCATGGTCATCTCAACTTCTATTGTACGAATAAGGGTATGCAAAAATTTTGATAAGTATGGTTAGTCATATATCCCCTGCATTCAAATTTTATGCCAATAAACCACTTTAACTTAACATTTTATTACCACATCGTAGCAATGGATAACGTTAGAGTAACATCTATTACTATAATAATGAGTGTCAGCCAACGATATTAAAATGATTCAACTATAAAAATACAATTTACAAAAATCTCTTAAAATTAATAAAAAAAATTACTAATTCATACCAAAGTTTTAATAATGCACTAGGGCGTGTTGAACATTGTGATAAAAAGAAGGTGACAAAAAAATAGCAAACGAT
>NZ_JAGLBC010000238.1 GCF_018260395.1 Psychrobacter sp. | reverse complement strand
TCAGGTGTTCTTTAATATTACGTAGCGTTGCACTTGGTGTGTTAATCTAAGAATTTATAAAATATATTAAAAAAGCAGCCTCTTGGCTGCTATTCTTTATTCTAAATAATTAATATTGTCTGCTTAGTTTAAAACTTAGTGTAATAAATATTATTTATCTTGATAAGATAACTGTACACCTAAGGCATAACCGTCATTATTTTCGAAGTTACCTACAATATTACCGTTAGGAATTTTACCTTTGGCATCACCAAACATTAGGTATTTTCCACCTGCAGAAAGCGCCCAATTTTTAGTAAAGTCATATTTAGCACCAAGACCTACACTATAATAGCCTTTAATTGGACCAAGCGATGTAGTAGGATCGCCTGCACCACTATCCCAACCAAGTGATCCAGATACTGCCAAATTGTCTGCAACTCGTTTACCTAAACCAAGTTCAACTTGCCACTGATCATCAGAATAATCTACTAAATTTAGACCATTAGGTTTATCAGGATAGGCAATTTTTGTAGCGCCATTATATAGAGGCGGTGTGATAGCAAAATCACTCCATGGTACCCAGCGTACTTTAGCCGTTGCTAAGGTAGTTGGATTTAAACCAGTCTGAAAGTCAAAGTTAACCGATTCAGGCGTAGTGATTTGCATTTTATTTACTTGGTGAGGATTTGTACCTCTCAAAGCAACCAAAGGCATAAATTCACTAGCATTTAAATTATGGTCAATCTCTGAACGATATGTCAAAGCAGCTTTTAATGCTATCTCGGGTTTGCTATATTGAACACCAGCTATCCAGCCATAATCAGTGTCAGGATTTACACTTAAATTATAACCTGTAGCATTTTCATAAGCGCTACCACGTAGTTTAACATCTGCTTTAAGGCGCTGTGCTACTGGGCCACCGTAGATCTGAAATTCTTTGTTTTGTCCAACCTTCATCCCAAGTAAACCAGTTAGGCTTTCAGTTCGAACTTCAACATTGGTTCCCTCTGTATTAGATAGAGCTTGATCTAAAACACCCTGTAAACCTTTTAAACGTGCAACATCTTTAGGATCTACTTTACCAGCTTGGGCTAATTTTTCAGCAACAGTAACATATTGCTTAAATTCTGCTACATTTGTTACTTTCTGTTTTGAGATTGGATTAACTAGATCTCTTGATGCAATGATGCCATTAGCAACTTCAGTAGGAGCACCTACAAATGTATTGTTACCTTCATAGTTTGCAGATGCACCCCATGGTTCATCATACAATACACCTATACTGAGGGTATCATTAATATCAGACTTTACACCATAACGAAAGAAATCATAGCTTTCGGCAATATCACTTATTTTATTTCCATTTTTATCTTTACCAGTGACATCGGCATCAATATAGGTATAAACCGATTCTGCATAGGTGCCATCTTGTAAAAAGGCTGTAACTGGTTGACCAGAACGATCTAGACCAGCAGCAGAAGCAAAGCTAGCTATAGATAAAGTAGCAATAGCAGTAACAAGAGGTTTAATAGTAAAGGATATACGCATTTATTACTCCAAAATTCCATTTATAGGATGGGAACTGGTTTGATAGACAGGAGGTTGGGAAAGGGTAAAAATAGATTGAAAATTACACACCATGTACTGGATATATAATATATAGCAATACTACTTAAAGAAGAAATAAAATGCAACACTTTGATTTATTTATATTAGGGTCTGTTGAACATTCATAATTTCAGCCAAATGTAAGCACATGCCAAAGCGACATTATTTTCATAACTTTGCTTGAGTTTATCAAACCTTGTTGCTATAGCACGGAACCTTTTTAAGTTAGCAATGGCGTTTTCAACTAAAT
>NZ_JAGLBC010000237.1 GCF_018260395.1 Psychrobacter sp. | reverse complement strand
CTAGGTCTTTTTTTCACCTGTCATTTGATATTGCACTTCATGTGTTAATCCAAGAAATATAAAAATATAAAAATATAAAAATACTATAAATATTAACTACTATAAATTTAATTACGCAATTGTTTAGCCATGTTTTAATTGACGGGGACGGAAACCAGATGCTAATAAAACAACGCTGTATACAGCGGCTCCTACTGTACAAATAATCATTAAGGCAAATACACGATGCCACTGTGTATCGTGAGTTGGAAAATAAGGTAACATTAAATACAACGAGGTCACCATCGCCACACTCGAAATGCCAAATTGAGGAAATAATTTTTTCCATTGAGGCCCAAAGCGGAATAGATTTCGTTTGTGCAGCAAATAGTATAATAAACCAGCGTTAACGAATGAGGCGGCAGTAGTAGCCAAAGCCAAACCACCATGTAATGGCAACTTAAAGTAGTAAAATATACCGACAAATAACAAGCTAAACAACATATTGGCTATGACCGTTATAATACCTACCTTAACAGGAGTTTTTGTATCCTGACGAGCAAAGAAAGCCGGGGCAAAAATCTTTATCAACATAAAGCCTAAGATGCCGCCAGACATACTGCGTAGTGCAAGTCCACTCATATTAGCATCTCGTAACGTAAACTCACCGCGCATAAAAAGCGTCTGCATTAATACATCGGATAACACAAATAAGGCACAAGCTGCTGGCAAGCCCACAAGGATAATTAAACGTGATGCCCAGTCTAAGGTCTTGCGAAAACTGACGTCATCTTTTTTGGCTTCACTGGTCGATAGGCTGGGTAAAATAACCGTACCAATTGCCACTCCAATTAAACCTAATGGCAACTCCGTTAGACGTTCAGCCCCATATAGCCATGATACTGAGCCAGTAATCATTAATGATGCTAAAACTGTATTCAGCAAAAGGTTGATTTGTGTGACAGATACCCCGAAAATTGCAGGTAACATAAGTTTTAATATACGGCTAACCCCTTCATGCTTAAAATCAATCTTTGGCTTAACCAATAATTTTTGCATATACAGCTGAGGTAGCTGAATAAAGAACTGTAATAGACCTGCTATAGCAACGGCATAACCCAATGCCATAATAGGTTTATCAAACATGGGAGAAAATATTAATGCCGCAGCAATCATAGTTAAGTTAAGCAAGACAGGGGCAATTGCTGGCGCAGCAAATCGACCATAGCTTTGCAATATACTGCCTGCAAATGCTGTCATAGAAATAAATAGCAAATACGGAAAAGTGAGACGCAATAGATCGCTAGCAATATTAAACTTTTCAGGGTTATCCGAAAAGCCTGGAGCAAAGAGAGAGATTACTAAGGGAGATGCCAACATAACGACAATGGTTATCAAAGATAAAATCAACATTAAAGCACCTGAAGTGCGGCTGATTAAAATCTGGACTTCTTGTAACGTAAAACGCTCTTTGTATTCAGACAATACAGGTACAAAAGCTTGGCTAAAGGCGCCTTCTGCAAACAAACGACGTAGAAAGTTAGGTATTTTGAAGGCGACTAAAAAAGCATCCATTAGACCACCAGCCCCGAACACACTCATTAACACCATATCACGTACAAGGCCCAATATACGTGAGAGCATGGTCATTGAGCTGACAACCATGGTCGAGCGAAACAGTTTACTTTTTGCCATGTAATCTCAATACCTATATATATGTAAAGGGTATGATAAAAGGGTATATTAAATGTGTATGATAAAAGATTTTTTATCTGGCTTTTAAAATTTAAAAAAACTGGCAAATTATAGCACTATCTAGATAAGATATTTATATCGACCAGTGAAAATGTTATGGAAAGTA
>NZ_JAGLBC010000044.1 GCF_018260395.1 Psychrobacter sp. | reverse complement strand
CATTCATCTCGAGTGGGGGCTTTTTCTTTGTGACGCGTTTCTTTAGCTGGGTTTTAAGAAATAGACTATATGCATATTTTTTAATCAAACAAACTACCAACCTCAAAGGTCTCATCAAAATCTAATTCTATTTGTTCTCTTTGACGGCTTCGCATTTGATCAAGACGTTTTTGACGGCCAACAATTAATCTAAGCACTTCTCTTTTTTCTTCGTTGTTCATTTTTAACCATAACTGACGTTCTTGACGATTACGTAGGCAGCCGAAGCAATACCCTTTTTTATTGCTCAGACATACACCGATGCAAGGGTTATCAATTTCGAACAACTCAATTTGATCAAACATATATGGCATACCATCCCTAGATATATGAATTACTCTTTTAAATGTGCTTAGATTATAAGTATTAGCCATAGCCTATAGTAGAATAACGTTTTATGATTTAATCAAGTTTAGCATGATTCCTTTATTGCTTACATTCATGATAATCTTGCTTTACCATTCAAAAATATAGGCTTTGATATGAGAATAATATATGTGCATGGCCTTGATAGCACAGCGAATTCTGTAAAAGGCATGTTACTTGAAAAATACTGTAAAACCTATCATTCAGATATTGAAGTTATTAGACCAGATTTAAACCAATCGCCAGATAAGGTGTATACTAAACTTTGTGAGTTAGTGGGGTTTTATAATGATCAACATCACTTATCTAGTAAATCTATTCTTGTAGGAAGCTCTCTAGGGGGTTATTTCAGCAGTTTAGTGAGTAATAAAACAGCTTGTCATGCGGTACTGTTAAATCCGAGTACTAGACCACATATTAGCTTACAGCGTTTTGTTAATGATAGTGTGATAAATAACTTTAATCGCAAGGATGATAGTAATATAGTTGTTTATCGTACTACTGGAGGCTGGGACATTTCATTAAAAGACTTAGAATGGTTCAATCATTATAGGCTTGAGCAAATTATTTATCCTAATAAAATATTTGCCATTATTAAACAGGCCGATGAGTTATTGGATCCCACTGTTGCTACAGAATTTTATCAGTCTCAAGGTGTTAAAGTTATACTTCAGCCAGGAGGAGATCATCGGATGACTGACTTTGAGCAGCAGATCCCAATGATTTTGAAACATATCCTTTCTTGGTAAGCGCTAAGTTGGTCCTATCAGTAATCAGTAATTAGTAATAAGTAATCAATATTATTCTGTTAGGTTCTTAACGTCATTTAGTGTCGTTAATATAACCTCCAACCCCCTATACTTCTCGATATTCGCTATAATATAGCTAATAATTAAAAGCTTAATTAAGCAAAGGATATTATTGTGAGTAATTACACAGCACAGTCACTTGAAGTTTTAGAGGGCCTTGAACCTGTAAGACGTCGTCCTGGTATGTATACAGATACCACGCGTCCTAACCATTTAGCGCAGGAGGTCATTGATAACTCTGTAGATGAAGCGTTAGCAGGTCACGCTAAAATGATCAAGGTGCAGTTGCATCAAGATGGTTCATTGTCGGTTGAAGACGACGGGCGTGGAATGCCAACTGATATCCATCCGGAATTTAAGCAAACAGGGATTGAAATTATCTTAACTCGTTTACATGCTGGAGGTAAATTCAACACGAGTAACTACCAAGTCTCGGGTGGCCTACATGGGGTTGGTATATCAGTAGTAAATGCGTTATCTAAACGAGTCGAAGTGACTGTCTGGCGGGACGGTATCCAATATGATATGGCGTTTGAAAATGGCGCCCCTGTTACAAAGTTAATTGAGTCGGTCAGCTCTAACAAACGTAAAAAAGGAACAAAGGTTCGATTTTGGATTGATGAGAGTTTTTTTGATACACC
Source organism: Psychrobacter sp. (assembly GCF_018260395.1). Taxonomy (GTDB): domain Bacteria; phylum Pseudomonadota; class Gammaproteobacteria; order Pseudomonadales; family Moraxellaceae; genus Psychrobacter. The sequence goes on along the minus strand of NZ_JAGLBC010000044.1, from coordinate 16,733 downwards.
AAAATTTAGTGTTAAACAACTTAAGCACAATCTAAAAGCCAAAGCAGTACTAGCGGCAGGACTAACTATTGAGTTTTATGACGAAGCCAATAATGACAAAGTGGTTTGGCAGTTTACAGATGGTGTGGTGGAATATTTAAATGAACAACTTGACGGTTTAGAAACCTTGCCACCTGAACCATTTTACTTCTCTTATGAAGCAAAAGCAGGGGAGCGTTCAGGGGTTACTTTTGCTTTGTCATGGTTACCTGAAGGCGGTATTCCTGTTCAAGAGAGCTATGTTAATCTAATCCCAACGGCTCAGGGAGGCACCCATGTTAATGGCCTGCGAACAGGTATTTTAGAAGCTTTACGCGAGTTTTGTGAAATTCATAACTTACTACCGCGCAATGTTAAACTAACCGGTGAAGATGTATGGGATGGGGTGAATTACATCTTATCTTTGAAGTTCTCAGAGCCACAGTTCTCAGGTCAAACTAAAGAGCGCTTATCAAGCAGAGAAGCTGCAGGTTCAGTTCAAGCACAGGCGAAAGATGCCTTTAGCTTATGGCTAAACCAGCACGCTGAGCTGGGTGCACAAATTGCCGAATTGGCCATTTCTAAAGCCGGTAATCGCTTGAAGTCTGCTAAGAAAGTAGCTCGTAAAAAAATTACTCAAGGCCCCGCTTTACCCGGTAAATTAGCGGATTGTCGGGGAGGTGTACGTGATGGCGCAGAACTGTTCCTGGTGGAAGGTGATTCAGCCGGTGGTAGCGCGAAACAAGCCCGTGACCGACATTTCCAAGCTATTCTGCCGCTACGGGGTAAAATTTTGAATACATGGGAAGTATCACCTGACACAGTGCTTTCAAGTCGTGAAATTCATGATATTGCCATTGCTATCGGAGTAGATCCAGCATCAGATGATTTATCAGAATTGCGTTACGATAAGGTCTGTATATTAGCGGATGCGGACTCTGATGGTCTGCATATTGCCACCTTGATATGTGCATTATTTGTAAAGCATTTTTCAGCATTGGTGGATGCCGGTCACTTGTTTGTTGCTATGCCACCTTTATATAGGATTGATATTGGTAAAGACGTTCATTATGCATTAGATGAGGCAGAGCTTGAACATATTTTGAGTAAGGTATCAGGGAATAAGAAGCCACAAATTACTCGATTTAAAGGGCTTGGTGAAATGAGTGCTGAGCAATTGCGTGAGACCACCATGCATCCAGATACGCGTAAACTGGTACAGCTAGATATGGATGATATGCAGCTAACGAATAATATGATGGACATGCTTTTGGCAAAAAAACGAGCTTCTGATCGAAAATTATGGCTTGAAAGTAAAGGCGATCTTGCGGAGATCATGGTTTAGGCCATGAGTTTAGAGCCAGATATTGTTATAACTGATGTTATAGTAGTGTGGTAATTATAAATTTAAAAAAAGGGACGTGACAGAATGTCTAATGAAAAGGACTTAGATAAATCAAAGGTTAGCACTAAACAGCTTTTAAGCCATAAATTATTAGGAGAAATGGTTCCTAAACGAGGCGGCGCTCTAGCTTCCCGTATAGGCCAATTACTAATAAAAGCTATGGGTTGGAAGTTGGTAGGGTCTATACCTAATGTGCCAAAGGCAGTAATGTTGGCCATGCCTCATACGTCAAACTTCGATGGACTATATTCCATTCCTGCCATATTAGCGCTAGATCTTGATGTTAAGCTACTTGGCAAAGATAGCTTATTTAAATACCCAATATTATCTGACTTCTTCAAATGGGCTGGCGTTATACCCATTAATAGAAGCAAGAAGGGGACAGTATTACAAGCCAGTATCGATCAAATGAAGCGTAGTCAATCTTTGTTCTTAGGTTTGGCGCCAGAAGGCACTAGGGGCTATAGCGAGCAACTTAAAACAGGATTTTATTACATCGCTAAAGAGTCAGGGGTACCCATTATTCCTGTGGCAATGGATTATAAAACCAAAGAGATTCGTTTTTTAGAGCCGATCTATACCACTGGAGATATTGATGCAGATATGCAGAAAATTTTGATCCAGTATAAAGAAGTGGTACCTAAACACCCTGAGAAAATGGCGAAAGCTTTACAAGATATAAATAACTAGTATTTTTGAATCAGTTGTAAACATAGTTAATAACAAAAGACCTATCTCAATAAGATAGGTCTTTTGTTATGCATTGAAGTTAAGTAGTGACGAACAGCTAAATAACCGCTATGACGTTAAGCTTAGTCCACCGTCTACTAATAGTGTGTTACCAGTTAGCATACTAGCATCATGACTCGCTAAAAATAAGACTGACTCTGATATTTCATCTAAAGTAACCAGTCTTCCCATTAAGCTTTGTTCAATAAATGTTCTAACATTCTCAACATCTTCGATATTTTCTGTTGTTAGACCGGCATAAACACCATTTACTCTAACTTCTTGAGCGCCATATTGAATAGCTAATTGAGTAATATGTTCCTTAAACTGAGCCTGTATTTCTTTATAACTATCAATTGACCACTTTGCAGAAGTATTATATGGCAGGGATACGTTGACAATATTACCTTTGGTTTTTAATAGCTCATTTAACATTGCTTGACTAATTTTGACGTCAGAGTTGATATTAATTAACCCATCAATCTTATTATATTTATCAGTTATGTAAGAGACCAACTTTTCACCTTGCTGCGCATTTGTAATATCACAAGTTATCGTCAAATGGTTACCACTATTAATCCAAGTATGGTCTTCAGGAAGCTCGCTGGCTATGTGTTCAAGAACTTTGGTATCGGTTCCTATTAAAACTACGTTAGCGCCATTACGTGCCAATGCTATAGCTGTAACTTTACCAATACTAGAATCCGCCCCAGTTAGAATAATCACTTTATCGTTAAATCGCTTCATATTTCATTACCTACTTATTTAAAATCTTTAATGTGTTTATGATTCTGAAAATAAATACAGTTTATAGCAACTTTCATATTGGAAGTTAAAATAACTGATCAATAATCATGATACTTTATCTAAAACATATTGCAAAATCAGACCCATTAAAAAGGCAGCCATTAAGGCTGCCTTATGTATCAATTTTACCCAATCAAATTTGGTTTAATTCACTACTAATTAGTTGTTATCATTTGTAGGAATTGAAGGCTCATCACCAGAGATAGTAGTGATTGAAGGCTCAGAACCAGTTTTGTCAGCAGTGTTAGTAATTGCTTTGCTAACTTTAGCTTTTTCAGCTTCCTGTTCCGCTTTGTCTTGAAGCTTACGTAGTAAACGTGCAGCAGCTTCGCGACCGCCAAGACCAAATGATAGAGCAAATGCAACTGCAACCGCACCAAGCGTTAAACCAAATGCTAGATTTACAATTGAGTCTGCAATACCCATTGCCTTTAAGCCCATTGCTAATACAAGACCCATGATTAAGACACGTACGATATTAGCTAAGAACTTAGATCCATTATCAGAACGTTCAACCACTTCAGCAATAATATTGGCTAACCAGAAACCAATAAATAGGATAATAGCACCTAATATGATATTAGCACCGAAACCAATGAACATAGTAATTATAGCGCTAATTTGTTCAAAACCTAATAGGTCGGCAGCTAATATGCTCGCAAATAGCATTGCAAAGAAAATAATTGCATGACCTACCAAATCTGAAACTTGGGTAGTACCCATAGCACGATCTAGACCTACTTTAGCAGGTAAGGCATTAACTGTAGTATTCTCAAGTAAGCCTTTCACCACATTCGCAACCATTTTCATGATGTAATAAGTGATAACTAGAATGGCAGCAGCAGTAAAGATATTTGGTAAAGCATTTAGAATCTTGTTCAGCATATTAGTGGCTGGACGAGAAATGACCTCAATTTTTAAGGTATCTAAAGCAATAATAGTGGTAGGAATAATTATTAATAGGAAAGCAAGCGAGCCTGCAATGTTTGGTAAGCTATTTTCACGATTGTTACTAATACCAGCTTTTTCAGCAAAACCTTGAAGGTTTAGGCTTGAAATCATGTTAGTAACGATACCGCGTACAATCTTAGCAACGATAAAGCCAACAAAAAATACAAGGCCAGCCATAAAGATATTAGGTAAGTAACTAATTGCTTTGTTAAGCATATTAGTTAAAGGGGCAAATAAGCCGTCTAACTGTAGTTGACCCAAAACAATCACTAAAACAAATAGTAAGATTACCCAGTAAACCATATCAGCAATAGTACTGCTCATAGGTTGAACGCCGGCTTGCGCGCTTAATTTTTCATCTAATGTTGTTTTTGATAAAGCAGTATTGATTGCAGTTCGTGCAATAGTAGCAACTACCCAACCAATCACGCCAATTATCACTGCGCCAAGTAAAGTTGGAATGAAAGATAAAACACTATCAATCATATTGGCAAATGGTGCAGAGATAGCATTTAGGCTAAGCATACTTAATGCACCAGAAATGGCCATTAAAAAGATAAACCAAAATACAACCTTAGATATGATATTTTCTAAATCGTAAGTTTTACCAGTAGAGGTATTCATACGCTGGTTTAAATTTACGCGGGTAAGTAAGTTACGAACAACACCCGCTAAAGCCATAGCAATTAGCCAACCTATAACGAATACTAAAATGGCTGCGATAATTGAGCCAATTGGTCCGCCTAAGTTGTTATTAAACCAAACAAACATGTTGTCCATGTTGTTTCTCCTATAATGTAATTCAATAGATGGAGAGGCTAGAGACCTCTCCAGTGTGAGCTTTATATCATTTTTTTAAATTTTAGTAGTTAAATAAGCTAAGTTTATAAGGTGACCCTAAAGCAATCACTGGATTACAATATTTATAAAAATTAAACTATTTATAATTATTTGAATCTTACAAATATCAAAATTAACTTGATAATAGCTCATTATTATTTGAATAAATTAGCGGTTTAATTTAATAGATTATTTATTAATATTAATAAGATAAACCTCTATTACCCATTTCAAATTCATACTTAAAGTGAAAGGGTAATAGTTAACGCAACCACTTTATCGGATTATTCTGCAATAATAAATACCTATCCTACATATTAATTTAAAATTATGTGAGAAGTTGTGACATACTATCATCTTATTAACATTAACTATACAATAAATCCATAACTTATAATGGGTTTATGGTCATTATTTTGTAAATTTGGTATCATTCAAGAAGTATTATAAGAAACATTTGATGTCATCTTTATTACAATTGTCCTGTTATACTTTCTTTTAGAACCTTTAAAATAGCCTTATTAAGTGATTAAAAGAATTCGGACTTAATATTTGTCGTTTTATGCGCAGTTGATATGAGTAAATGTCGAATTATATTCATAAGCTGCTGATCATTGAACAGACTAATAATAGTTAAGTAGATATGGTATTCACTAGATTATGATTTTCACTAAAATAGAGTTTATATATGAATAAAGTTAGAAATAAAGTATTGGTACCTAAGTTTTTAGCCTTGGCACTAGTGAGCACTTTAGCATTTGGTTGCGCCAATAATGGCAACAAGTCTGATCAAAGTGGTTCAAGCGCTACTGTGACTGAGAAAAGCACTGAACTTGAAAAAGTAGGCTACAGTATTGGTTTTGCCACTGCTGAAAGTTATAAAGAGTCTCTTAATGACTTAAACCTTGATACTTTCGAAAAGGGTTTTCGTGATGCTTATGATGGTAAAAAGGCTGCGCTGACTAAAGAGCAAATGCAAGAAGTTATGACCAAATACGAAGAAAAGAAACAAGCTGAAATGATGGAAAAGATGAAGCAAGATGCCGTCAAAAATAAAACAGCTGGTGATAAGTTTTTAGCTGAAAATGCTAAAAAAGAAGGGGTTAAAACCACTAAATCTGGTTTACAGTATAAAGTACTTAAACCAGGGACTGGCAAGCCAGTAGCAGGTAATGAAATGGTTAAAATTAACTATGAAGGCAAGTTGCTAGATGGCAAAGTATTTGACAGCTCATATGATAGAGGTGAGCCAGTTGTATTCCCAGTTGAAGGTATGATTCCAGGCTTTACTGAAGGCTTGAAATTAATGAAAGAAGGTAGTAGTTACGAGTTGTATATCCCAGCTGCGTTAGCTTATGGCGAGACAGGCAATACTGGTATTGACCCGAATAGTACCTTGATATTCAAAGTTGAAGTACTTGAAGTCAATCCTAAAATGCCGGAACAACCTGCTCAACCTAAACAATAATTGACTGTAATTTGTTTATTATGTTATTGGTTCTATGACGAGCAGTTCTATTAAAACTTGCCAACGAATAATAGCTGACAATAAAAAAGACCTGTTTTAAAACAGGTCTTTTTTTTGGGCAAAAATTGTAGATTTCTCATAAGCAAAAGTTTTTAGCAAAGCTTAAAATGATACGGTTTTAAGTGCTATGGGTTAAAGTCGCTTTTTAAACACCTTGGAGTTACGTCCATTCTGGTACGCAGTTCTACGCGGTTCAGGTAGCGTTTCTGCACTAACCTCTTTAAAACCTTGTTCTACAAACCAATGTGCTGTACGCGTTGTTAAGGCAAACAAATTATGTCTACCATGACTACGAGCTTGTTGCTCTAAAAATGCCAGCAGATCGGCACCACGACTACCATTTCGGTAATCTGGATGGATGGCAATAGAGGCTACTTCTGCAGACTCTTCATCTAGCGGATATAGAGCCGCACACCCTAAGATCATACCATCACGTTCAATCACGCTATACAGCTCAATCTCTTGCTCCAGACGTTTGCGAGAACGCTGTACCAAGATACCTTGCTCCTCAAGTGGCGATAAAAGCTCTATTAAACCGACTACATCATCAATTGTTGCACGACGAATTTCTTCATAGGGGTCATGGCTAATTAGAGTGCCAGAACCATCACGGGTGAAAAGCTCTTCTAATAAAGCGCCATCTTGGGCGTAAGAGATGATATGAGTACGATGGATACCAGCACGACAAGCTTGAGCCGCACAGTGCAAGAAATAATAAATTTCTCGTTCTAGATTACGATCTCTTAAGAAGCGATCCACTTCGTTGGGAATCATCGCATGCAGTAGGCGACCCTCTTCATTAATGCCAGTTTCACCACCCAAGAAAATTAACTTATCAGCATTTAGTGCTATAGCAGCATTTAAAGCCACATCTTCTGCCAGTAAGTTAAATACTTCGCCAGTAGCGGAATAGCCCATCGAGCCCAATATCACCATGTGATTATGAAGTAGGTTGTTTTTAATGGCTTCCACATCAATTGAGCGTACTTCCCCAGTCATTTGGTAATCAACACCGTCTCTAACACCGAAAGGTCTAGCTGTAACAAAGTTACCCGATATGGCGTCAATTCTTGAACCGTACATAGGAGAGTTGGCTAAGCCCATTGATAATTGGGCTTCGATTTGTAGACGAATAGCGCCTACCGCTTGTAAAATAGTTGGCATAGCTTCATGAGGGGTAACGCGTATGTCTTTGTGCAGAGGCGACTCAATCCCAAGATGGCTTAGGTTTTCCTCTATTTGTGGACGAGCGCCATGCACCAATACTAAATTAATGCCCAAGCTATGCAATAGAGCGAAATCGTGAATTAGATTACTAAAGTTTGGGTGATTTACCGCTTCACCGCCAAACATAATGACAAACGTTTTACCTCTATGGGTGTTAATATACGGGGCGGAATTACGGAACCAATGGACATAATCAGGTGTTATTTGGGGCATAGCATTGTCATTCATATTCAATATCACAATAGACTTAAGGCGAAAAATAAGAAATTATACGCTTTTACGATAGCAAAAAATCATAACTTGGGCTATCTTTATTTTATTAGTGAAAGCTAAGAAACTTATTTTATACAGCTTAATACAGTTAGTTATGGCAATTTATCGCATACTTGCTATTTGCAATTTACTTCTGAGTTTACACTGAGGTGATTTGTATAACTTTAAGCATTTTATGACTCAATAGCTACTTAGGCAAGAGTCTCATACAAGCTTGACTATAGATACACTATTGCTAACATTGCATATAGCTTAATTGCAGATAGTTTAATTGTATATTGATTTTATTCACACTTTATAACGCCCACTTTAAAAGGATAGGTATCTTATGAAATTTTATGCACTAACTCCATCTAGACTGACCAAAAAAATTGCAGTATTTTCATTAATGATAGCAGGCAGCTTATGTGCACAAGCAATGTTGCCAACACCAGAGCCTGAAATGAGCAATCCAAGCAATGCTCAAAATGCTGCTGTTATGCAACAAGGTCAAAGTGCTAATAAGCTAATTTCGAAAACCGTAGCCGCTTTGGTAAGTATTGACGCAAAAGGTCAGCCTGCTTTAAAACCTATCGATGGCAATACTCATTTAACAAAAGGCAATGTTATTGAGTACCACAGTTACTTTACCAATAATAGCTCGGATCGTCTTCGTAAAATGGATATAACGATGAGTATCCCTGAGCAGCTTAAGTTAGTCGGTAAAGTTTCTCCAGAAAATGCTTATGCAACCGTTGATGGTCAAAGCTATAATATTATGCCTCTAAGAGCAGTGATCAATGGTCAGATGCAAGATGTTCCTTTAGAGTTTTATAAGAACCTACGTTGGACAATTGAAGGTCTAGGTCCAAATGAGACAGCTGTGGTTAAATATCGAGCTGTGGTTCGTTAATTTATTAGTATGATTTTAAACAATTTAATTTTAGCCTAGACGGTTATATAGAAGAAAAAATACGTTTTAATTTATAAAACTCATATTCTTGATCATATTTATAAGCGTATGTTTTAGGATAATACCTGATAAAGCCCATTGCTAAATAACTTAGCAATGGGCTTTTTTGACTTTAAGGTTTTTGGCAAGATTACCTTTATAAAAATTACTAAATTAATACCATGTCATCAATTCTTAATATAGTTTAAGTAGTTTGTCTGCCTAAGTTGGTATAACACTGAGGAATTCAGTCATATCATATATGCTTAATTTATTTGTAATTATTTTATAAGGAAGCCCTATGTCACGTCGAACTCTAGATTCAAGCAAAAATAATAAGCCAATGAACTATAGAGCTGAACAACATTGTCTACATATACAGCCAGTATCAGTAAGCGAAAAAGTGACTAGAGGTCAAGTATCATCAACTGTGTTATCAAATGCGTTATCAAAAATAGTAGCCACTGGGGTGTTATCAGCAGGTTTACTGCTATCCGCCTGTACTACTCAGACTATGAGTGATACCAGTGAGCTAGGTGGCTCAAAAGTCATCAACATGGGGTCAACAGACTATAAAAGTGTGACATTTGTGCCTGCAGGGAGTTATGTCCATGGTGCTTTTGATGAGTCTGCGGCAGAAATCACAGCCTATCATCCCGCTACGAAGCATAGCTTTATTGTTAATGCTCAAAATAAAAAGGTCGATGTGTTAGATATGTCAGATATCTATAAACCAGTATTGGTTCGCTCTTTGGCAGTTGACGATGTGGGTAGTGTGGTCAATAGTGTGGCAATACAGGGTGATATGGTAGCATTGGCTGTGCAGGCTAACGTAAAAACTGACAGGGGTCATGTGGTGCTTTATGATGCCAATACTCTACAACGTATTAAAACCATTGAGGTAGGTGCACTTCCTGATATGGTCGCTTTTACTCATGATGGTCAGTATTTATTGGTGGCTAATGAGGGTGAGCCTGATGATAATTATAAGGTAGATGCAGAGGGTTCAATCAGTATTATCAATTTAAAAGATAGACTTAATCCTACAGTAAAAACTGCCACCTTTACGCCATTCAATAATCAAAAGGCACAATTATTAAAAGCGGGCGTGCGTATATTTGGTAAAAAAGCAGATGGTTCAATGAGTAGCGTAGCAGAAGATTTAGAGCCTGAATATATCGCTGTTGATCAAGACAATAAGACCGCTTATATTAGCTTACAAGAGAATAATGCCATCGCGATAGTCGATATTGCCAGTGCGCAGGTCAAGGACATCAAAGCACTTGGAGCAAAAGATCATTCAAAAGTGGGTAATGAGCTAGACGTCAGTAACAAGGACGATGCGATTAATATTACGACATGGCCAATTATGGGTATGTATATGCCTGATTCTATTGCTTATTATAGCGTTAATGGTAAAGAATATATCGTAACTGCCAATGAAGGCGATGCCCGTGAGTGGGGTAATTTTAAGGAAGAGATTGGCTTTAATGATGTAAAAACAGATCCTGCGGTGTTTAACCGTACTGCTTGTCATAATATGGAGTGTGGTGATAAAAAAGCATTGGGTAAAATTGATTTTTCTGCCTCAATGGGTGATAACAATGGTGATGGTATATATGAAGCGCTATATAGTTTTGGCGCACGCTCATTTAGCATTTGGGATGCTCATAACTTAGCCACGCCCGTATATGACAGTGGCAGCTTTATGGCCAAATATATTGCTCAAAAATACCCCAAAAACTTTAACGCCAGTAATGATAAAAACGATTTTGATAACCGAAGCGATAACAAAGTTGTAGAGCCTGAAGGCGTAACAATAGGTAAGGTAGGGTCACAGACTATTGCATTTGTAGGACTTGAGCGTATATCGAGCGTCATGGCATTTGATGTGACCAATCCTAAAGCGGTAAGGTTCTTAGGGGAAATAAATACCCGCACCTTTGATGACAATAAGTTAAAAGCCGCAGAGAAAGGTAGCGCCCCAGCAAATGCCGATGGAGATTTGGGTCCTGAAGGATTGACCTTTATATCAGCGCAAAATTCCCCTTCTGGTAAGCCGTTATTGTTGGTTGGATTTGAAGTTAGTGGTAGCTCAAGGATATTTGAATTAGATTTTTCAACCGCAGCCGCTAAATAAACTACAAGCGTTTTTGGCTATGACGAGAGTTAGGACTTAGTCCTAGCTTTCGAAGGTTTAAATTAATAGGTATTCGTTTAAAAAGTATCCATTTAAAAGGTACATATTAAACAGACATCTATTTAAAAGATTTCTATTTAAAAAATCCAACCTATCTTAAACCAGCTTAATCAAAATAGTTTACTTGAAATTTTAACGACTTGCTAAATTCGCCTTTTCTATAGCCTCTTTAATCGCTGGCATCTTAAGCTCTGTAGCTTTAACGCCAGCCTCTATGGCCTCTTTTCGATTCACAGTGCTAATTGAGCTAAAATTAGCAACGTCCGGAAGTATAACCACATCTGCTCGTGCTATCTCGGCATCATTCAGTCGTTGAAAGTTGTTATTGCCTTGCGCATAAGGGTTGGTTTTAGTTGATGGTTGGCTATTATTGGTATAAGTATGATAGCCTTGCTCAATTAAAGACCAGATGCTTTTATTACCTGCTATAGGTTGATTATCTGTTTGTTTGCCCACTTGCAAATCAACAGCGATAATCACATCTGCGCCCAAGTCTTTGGCTGCATCAACAGGTACAATGCTGACCACACCGCCGTCTATATATTTTTTGCCCACTATTCCCGAGGTTTTAGGATCAGGTATACGTGGTGCAATGAACACATTAGGCACACTACTTGAAGCTTGTACAATAAGCCCTGCTTCGCCCTTGGTAAACACTACTTTTTTAAGGGTGCTTTTTTCTGCTGCCACAGCTGCAAAACGAATGGGAAAAGAGTCAATGGATTGGTTATTGACTTGATAGTTTACAAATTCACGAAGCTTTTCACCTTCAATGATTCCTTGGTAAGATAAAGTAAAGTCAGTAAGCTCACTATCAGCGACATTAAGCGCAATAGACTGTAGCTGATTGATCGATTTGCCACTGGCATAAATACTACCAACAAAGCTACCAACGCTAGTGCCCACGACTAAGTTTGGATGAATATTATTGGCTTCCAAAGCTTTGATTACTCCGACATGGGCAAAGCCTTTTGCCCCGCCACCACCCAAAACTAAGGCAATGACAGGTGCTTTTGGCTTTGTATTAGAGGCATGAGTATTAATACTAGAACTAGGAATCGAGCTACAGCCATTTAATAGCATGAGTCCCAACATACCAAACCCTAGTTTGCAGTATGTTAAGACATTTGTAGTACGAGGCCTTTTGGTTGGACATAAATTGGTGACCAGTGACACAGACGACGGTATTACAAGAGTTAAAAGCGACTTATTGCTCATTGTGTAGCTCATCGGCTATAGGGGTTAGCTCAAGTAATTTGATAAATCGACCTTCAACATCAATGACGGAAATCTGCCAACCTTGAGTGATTACATGCTCTCCCTCTAAATCTCCGACATAACCTAATTCATGCATCACAAGACCGCCCATAGTGTCTACATCGGTATCATCAAAATGAGTATGCAACTCCTCGTTACAGTCTTCAATCAAAGTTGAGGCTTGGACAATCCAAGTATTGGGTTTTTCAGGGTGCGGGATAATATTGTTAATATCACTGTCTTCATCGAAGTCATCATGCTCATCGACAATATCACCAACAATTTCTTCTAATAAGTCCTCCATGGTCACCACGCCCACCATGTTACCAAATTCGTCAACGACCACAGCCATATGTACCTGGGTACGCTGTAAGGAGCGTAACAAAGTATCTGAACGTGAAGTCTCACTGATATAAAGTGGTTGTCTGATCAAAGACTTTATACGAAAAGAAGTGTCAGTATCCTCTTTATTTCGAATTGTATCAACCAATAGAGGAATCAAGTCTTTGGCCAATAGGATACCAATAACTGCATCATCATCTTGACTATCAAAGACAGGATAGCGAGAGTGATTAGTCTCCAAAATCATATCCATGATATCGGCCAATGTATCATGCTCACGAACGCCTTCAACCTGAGGACGAGGGGTCATAATTTCGCGAACTTGGGTAGCAGGGAGGTCAAGCACTCCTTCAAGCATATCGACAGTATCAGGCTCTAAAAACTGATGTGAATCTTGAACCAGTTTGATTAACTCATCGCGAGTTTCAGGAGCAGTTTTTAGCCAGCGCTTTAATCCGCGCATGGACCAGCTTGCTGTACTAGAATTGTCATCGGACATGGGGGGAGTATCACCTCGTAAGATTATTTGGTTGTTCTCACTTTATCCCAAGGTAGCGTTATATTCAACGTCAAACCCCAATATTTTAACTGCTATTTTGTATTGTCACTGTGTCATAGTGTTTGATAAGTTATGGACACTAAAATACACTTAGCTTTATAAATCATTTAGGGTAGTCATTTACATGTCTAACAACAGGACAGAAATTAACATAAGCAAATTCGACAAGCCTGCTATTGATACTAAAAAACCAGCTATAATTTTAGCTAAATCCTTGTGTTTTTTAGTATTTTTAGTGGCTAGCTTATGGGCTGGGCTTGTATGTTGGGTACATTTAATCGACTATTCTTGGATACGTTGGCTATCAGTCATCGGTATTACATTGTTGAGTATTATTACCATAAAAATGACCTTGGCTAAAGATAGATATTGGCAAAGATGGCTGGCAGGGTTTGGCATATTATGGATAGTCTTGTTGGTATGGTATGAGTGGCTACCTCCAAGACAAGATAGACCTTGGATGTCAGAAGTGAGTCAAGTATTGCAATTTAGCCAAAACATAAGTAACCCCAACTTAATAACTTTACATAATGTTCGTAACTTTGATTGGGTAAGGGCTTCTGGAGCGGATAACTTGCGGCAGCCCACCGAGCCTTACTTTTTTAATGTCGATGACGAAGGCGATCAAGATGTGGTGGCTCAAGAGCGATGGAGCGAGCGCACCATAGATATAAGCAAACTTAATGGGGTTGATATAATCAACTCCTATTGGATGGGAGAGCAAATAGGGCATACTTTATTAAGCTTTACCTTCCAAGATGAAAGGCCTTTAAGCTTCTCAATTGAGATACGAAAAGAAAAAGATGAATCTTTTTCAGCTTTTGGTGGCTTTGTAAGGCAGTTTGAATTGGCATTGGTAGCGTCTGAAGAACGAGACATTGTTTATACCCGTAGTAACGTCAGAGGCGAGCAAGTCTATATATTTCCTATTCAAGGACTTAGTCAACAACAAGTTCAGCAGTTATTTATGGCGTATTTACATTTGGCAAAAGAGTTACAGCAAGCCCCAACCTGGTATAACACTCTTACCAAAAACTGCACCACGGTTCTTTTTAATATGGCGCGCAACGTCGATGCAACAGATTTCCCATGGGACTATCGTGTCGTGGTGTCAGGCTACGTACCAAACTATCTATATGATCAAGGTTTATTGCCTAAACAATTAGAGAATCAGCAAAAAATTTGGACTATCAACCAGTGGTATACCCAAGCTCACGTCAATCCTAAAGTGGCTAATTTTAGCTTTGAAAACAATAAAGACCCTGAAGCCTACTCAAAGCTGATACGACAAGGGCTACCACAGCCAGTATTAAAGCCGTAGCTTGATAAGTTCACCAGCCTTTTGGTCATGCTTCTAACCAATTAATCAATATTGTAACTAGGGCGTGTCCCTATATGGATTATGAGGCTAAAAATGAGATAGATTTTTGTCAAACACGAATAATTTCGAAGATAATATAGGCATATTAGCTAGAAATTAGACACAGTTTGGCGAAAATATAGCCATTTTTAGACCATAACTTATTTAATTTGCAAATAGGGACACGCCCTAATTAGCGCATTAAAACTTCAGGTAGAATCGACTCTTTTAGTAGCCACCAAGTTACTGGGTCACTAATCTTGCGAAAAAAAGGATCAAAGGGCGGCGATATAAAAATAAACATCATTAAGATCGCATAAAGACCAACATAGTAGTAACGCTGTGAATCGTTATAAAACTTTATTGCCGTACCCGATGAACGCTTTAAACGTCGGTTCATTAAGTCTACGCTATAGGCTTCGTCTAAGCCAAGATGCACCATCGATCCTAAGAACACAAAACCACCATAGAACCAACTTACTATAGAAGAGGTCTTTAATAAATAGTAGTTAAGACAGGTAAGACCTAAGGCTAGCACCAACATGTAAGGGACAGAATGGATAATGCCACGGTGTATGGTCAACTTGGTAAAGACTGAAAACACCGCATAACGCATAAATATATAGCCTACTATCCAAAGCAGTATCATCGACAATAGCGTAAGCTCGCTTCGCCAATGAATCACTAAAGCGAAAGCGGTCGCTAAAGACAGTAGATCAAATCCCATCTTAATCGGTGTTGAATTGTCGGAATCAATGTCAGGCAGTAGACCGCCCACAGTTCCTGCTAAGACACACATTAGAAACTCTGGTGCATTTACTAAGCCTGCTTTATAGGTTACTAGACCCAAAACCCCACTGACCGCAAAGCCGCCAGTGAGGTGGGTTTTAAAATTTGCCACGTATTATTAACCTACTGAAAATATGAGTGAAATAAAAATTATAATACTCACTATAACATTAAAATGATTTGTCGAGCCGCTACGTTGGCTGATAAGCGTATTATTTTAAAGAAGTTTTTGTCAATAAAATAGACAACTCTCGATTTAACGAGAGTCGCCTAGTTATTAAGACTATCTATATAACTATATAGTTTATATCTTAGTCACTATCTTTTTTCTTTGTCATATATATATTGGTCACTAAAATTATTGTTTAGCTTGATGTTTAGCTTGTTTTTAACATGTTGTTAAAGAGCCGCCTATGCCCGCTTAAAAAACCTTTTGTTGTAAAATTTCTTGCATTCGCTTTGCCAATCTAATATCTAAACTTGAAATACCATTTAAATCATCAGTGGTTAAACGAACATAAACTTGGTTGTAAGTGTTGTTCCATTCTGGATAATGATCCAGCTCTTGAGCTCGGAAAGAGGCTTGCACCATAAAACTTATTGCCTCAACAAAATCATGAAAAACAAAAGTTTTAACAATGGCATTGCCATCTTGGGTCCAACCTTCTAGATCTTGTAAGTGCATTTCAACTTGTGCGTCGGTGAGATGGCTCATACAGCCCTCCTAAATAAGATTAAAAATATGGTTGTAAGAACTCATTAAACCTATAAATCCACCAAGACAGCTATTATGTCTTGAACTACATATTATATAAGATTAATGGAGATAAGAGAGCCTAAGTAGATGTCACTATTTATATAAGTTAATCTTGTCTCTATTTTATTAAGTCTTGATATTCAGCATGTTTATTTATATAAGAAGCCACAAAAGAGCAGGCAGGCACAACCTTTTTGCCCTCACTACGAGCATAATTCAAAGCATACTTAGCCAGTGCTGAACCGATACCTTGACCGCCAAGCTCAGAGGGAACGATCGTATGATCGTATACAAGACTATCGCCTTGATCTTGATAACTAAGATAGCCAGTATGTCCATCGATAGTGGTTTCAAAACGGTTTTTGTCTTGATTATGAGTGATATTGATTGATTGACTCAAAGTAGTCTCCTTAAAGGTATGATACGTTATTTATTATTTGGATAGGTTTACCATGTGGATAGGTTAAGGGTGCTGAAAGGTTAAATTTTAGAGTAAAACTGAGGGGATTACTCCACTAATATTCCATTGGCTTATTACAAGATTATTTTAGCTACTGTAGCATAAATTTAAAGCGTTATTGAATAGTAATATTGTTGTGTTTATAAGGGCTAAGTAAAGACTTCTACACAATAATAAGTGGGTATGTTTAAGTGTACATATTTAAAAGTTAAGCAATCTAATCAAGTGTTAAACAAAGCGTTGAGAACAGGTATTTTATAAAGTATAAACTTAAATCAAAAAATAAAGTGCTGAGAATTA
>NZ_JAGLBC010000236.1 GCF_018260395.1 Psychrobacter sp. | reverse complement strand
ATTATGAATGTTATGGAAAGTTGGTATTATAATATATTTCTGTTCGATTACTTATATTTATTTAATTTGATATAAATTTAAAATAGTTTAAATAGGACTGACTAACATTACCACTAAATAACCAACCACTACTTCATGATAATATAGACATTTTTACACTTCTCAATTCTATATAATCAAATTGCTTGGGTTGTATTATGTCTGAAAATCTCGGCAATGAAAGTATTGAAAAAGTTAAAGATCCTGCTGAGCCGGTTACGCTAAGCCAAAATATTGATTCAAAGCCTAAATTAACCTCCCTGCAAGCAAAGTATTTACCGTATGTATTGGCGGTGGCTTTGTTTATGCAGATCTTAGATGCCACTATTCTTAATACGGCCTTACCAGAAATGGCTTTGGCTTTAGGTGAGTCTCCGCTTAAGATGCAATGGGCTATTATAAGCTATGCTTTAACTTTGGCTATTTTTATACCCATAAGTGGCTTTATGGCTGATAAATATGGTACTCGAAAAGTATTTTTAAGTGCTATTGTCCTGTTTAGTATCGGCTCTATATTTTGTGCTATGTCTCCCAATCTAAATATTTTAGTAGCTTCAAGAATTCTACAAGGTATCGGTGGTGCATTGATGACGCCAGTTGCGCGTCTGATATTAGTTAAGTCCTATCCTCGCAATCAATTGTTAACAGTAATGAATTTTGCCGTAATTCCAGCTTTAATTGCACCTCTTGTAGGTCCTCTAGTTGGAGGATATCTTGTGCAATACGCAAGTTGGCATTGGATTTTTTTGATTAATTTACCTATGGGAGTTTTGGGATTAATTTTAGGATTCAAACTGGTACCAGATTTAAGAGAGATTACTGGCAAATTAGATTTGTTTGGATTTGGATTGTTTGCTTTAGCGGCAAGTTTATTAACACTAGCTGTAGAGTTATTGTCTGATGCCGGAGATGAGGTGTTAGGTGTTGCTCTAATAGTTATAGCATTATCTTTGTTGTATGGCTATGTGCGGCATGCAAGAAAAGCCTCTAATCCTATTTTTCCATTATCTTTATTTAAAGTGCATACCTTTAGTATAGGCATTACTGGTAACCTATTGACCCGTCTTGGCATAAGTGCAGTGCCTTATTTACTACCCTTATTACTTCAAGTTGCTTTTAAATATACGCCTTCTCAAGCTGGCTGGTTATTAACCCCTATCGCAGTGGGTGCTATGGGAATTAAGCCATGGGTTAGTAAGCTTATTCAGCAATTTAGTTATCGTAAAGTTCTGGTAATAAACACAACAATGCTTGGTATATTGATTATTTTACTGGCTAAATTAGATGCATCAATTCCATGGTATTACATTGCACCTCTTCTTGTAATTATGGGAGCTTGTAATTCCTTGCAATTTAGCGCCATGAATACTATTACAATCGGCGATCTTTCAGGATCTCAAACGAGCAGTGGTAATAGTTTAATGGCAGTGAACCAACAATTGGCTATTAGCTTTGGTATTGCCTTTGGCGCTGCTATATTGACTGTTTTTAGTGAAAGATTAGGTTTTGAAATAGTAAGTGCTTTCCATGCGACTTTTTATTTACTAGGTATTCTGACTATTATATCTGGCTTGTCATTTTTACGTTTGAGTCCTGAAGATGGTCGCGGTTTATATTAAACTCGATTGTTTATATACGGTTAAATAAATAAACCTATAATTACTTAAAAATTGACAGGATTTTAAGTGGCAATTCGATTGTATCTTGAACAACTTTAAAGGGTATAACCCTTAATTCTGCAGGTGTGTTCATCCTATTGCCGTTAACAGTATGGATTTCAGCAGCTATGCCTTTAAAGTTGCTATTAAAGTTACTATAAGTACTGACGTTATTTAAAG
>NZ_JAGLBC010000235.1 GCF_018260395.1 Psychrobacter sp. | reverse complement strand
AAGAAATATAGAACTGGGTAGAGCGAAATAATAGAGAGGAGCAATAGTTTAAATTCTAGTTAATACTATAGCTATAAAGAATGGTGCTCATTTTAACATGAATTTGTCTCAGTTTGTGATAAACCTGAGTGGATGGGTTGGATAAAAATCGACATGCATACCGGCAATAATGCTATAAAAATAGTTCAGATAGTAATACTACAATACGCTAAATTATTCGCCAACAATCCGCTTATATTTTGACATTAAGTCTCCTTTGGATTCCACATGATTCGGGTCATGCGGAATGCAATCTATGGGACAAATTTCAACGCATTGTGGCTCATCGAAATGACCGACACATTCGGTACAAAGGTCAGGATTAATTTCATAAATTTCATCGCCTTCATAAATGGCGTCATTGGGACAAACCGGCTCACACACATCACAGTTGATACATTCATCAGTAATCATCAAAGCCATGGCTATCTCCTAATTTTGATAACAAAGAAACCAAAAATAGCGAATTTATTCCCAGTCATTAGCACGTTTATTGTCAAATGCTTTTTGAACACAAACTGGAACAAATTTATCCACATCACCATTTAATTTAGCAATTTCGCGAATCATAGTTGATGAGATAAAGGAATACTCTGGGGCAGGGGTCAAAAATACCGCCTCAAAGTTTCCATCAAGCTCACGGTTCATATTGGCCAGTTGAAACTCATACTCAAAATCAGACATAGCGCGCAGACCCCGAAGAACGGCGGTCGCTTGTTGCTCACGCATAAACTCGACCAGTAGACCTTCAAACCCCACCACTGATACTTGTGGCAAGTCCTCAAATACATTCTCAACCAACTCAACGCGTTCTTCAAAGCTAAACATAGGCTTTTTATGGTGACCTAGGGCGACAGCAATTACCACTTCGTCAAATAGCTTAACGGCGCGCTTTACAAGGTCACGATGACCGTTAGTAATGGGATCAAAGGTGCCTGGGTAGACGACTTTAGTATGGAGCAATGACGTTTTATTCATTATGATAAGCTTAGATGATAGTGAGGGTTTAAAAGAAGCAAATTAGGCGCCTATCGTAACAAATTTTTGGCAGGGAAGTAAGTTTATTCGAGCAGGGATTTTGTGAGTAGCATAGACATTAGACGCAAGAAGTTAGCCTATAAAGTATGAAAAAGGAGTGATATTTAGGGTCATAATCCTAAAACCTGATATATTTACAAAGCTATGAAATAGATTGGTTGGCAAATTTGTTATACTAAATATTCGACCTAACTTACTTCAATCTAGATTAGGGATATGTACGACAAGCATTCTTGTGAATAGCTATTGTAAATTACAATGGCTAAAGCGTGAGGATGTCTTGGTTTATAAAGAGAGTTAAATTATATATGGCAAAGAAGACAAGAAAGCCTTCAAATCAAATTGCGGCAAATAAAAAAGCACGTCACGAGTATTTTATTGAAGAGACGTACGAAGCAGGCTTAGAGTTACAAGGATGGGAGGTGAAAGCGATACGCGCAGGCAAGATGGCTATTACTGAATCTTATGTGATATTTCGTAATAATGAGGCCTTCTTATTTGGGGCACATATTCAGCCTCTACTATCAAGCTCGACTCATATCGATCCTGATAGCATTCGTACTCGCAAACTGCTACTGCATCGTAAAGAAATCGATACATTATTTGGAGCGGTAAATCAAAAAGGGTTTGCCTGTGTGCCACTTGAGGTATATTGGAAAAACTCGATAGTTAAATGCAAAATCGGCTTAGCTAAAGGTAAGAAGCTACACGACAAGCGCAAGAGCCTTAAAGATAAAGACTGGGAGCGTGATCAGCAACGCGGTTTTAAACAGCATTTGGATTAAACTTGGTTTGAAAGTTTTAAAAGGTAGTATTTATATCCTGCCTTTTTTATACGCTTAATATTATAGTTTGGAAAAGAAAGTTAAAAATTAAAAAATATATGATGCATCATAC
>NZ_JAGLBC010000043.1 GCF_018260395.1 Psychrobacter sp. | reverse complement strand
AGCGTGATAAAACAATCAATTTATAAATTTGCTAAAAACGTATTTTTAGGTGCAAAACTTATTTTTCAAGTTGTTTAGGGTCTGCTTTAACCACCAAGGTTTTAGCAAATCTATCATGTAAGCTACGATGCTCTTTATTTATAACCATCATAATAAAATCTGCAAGTAAAATGATAGGACCTACTACAGGTAAAATGTATAAAACCGATGTCGCAAAGCCTCGCAATAAAAGTAGATTGGTAACGGATGTTAATCGTATTGTTTTTGCATCTACCACTCTAATACCTGTCACAAGCTTACCAATGGTTTGACCTTTTTTGATAAGTAGTACCAATTGGACGATAAATAGGGCTAAAAACATTAGTGAGGTAAGGGTACTTAAGTGTTCTGGAACAGACTGAGCCAGTTGTGTCATTTTTTCAACATCACCAGCGGTGGCAGTTATCTTATCTAAATCATAATTGAATCCTGATAAGAAGGGCATGTAACAGGCAATCAGTAATAATGAATCAATAAACACGGCTAGCACTCGGTTGCTAATAGAGGCCAGTTGATTTGCTATCGCAGGTTTAACAGTTTGAGGACTGCGGTTTTTTTTAAGCGATGATAGTTGACTTGGTTTTGAATCATCATGTATTGGATTTAACTTGTTAGTATCTTTTTTGCCATAAAGCTGCGCCACAGATACCCGTTTGGTTGTGGTGTTGGAGGACAAGGTAGCATTTGGATTATAGTAGTACTGTCCGTGGGTAACGTCACCTACTTTCTGCCATTGATCCATACCGGCATGCCACATAAGGTCACTTAAATCTACCTGACCGGCAGCAAGCATATTATTAAGCTCAGTAAGCGTATAGGGACCGGCTTGAACTTGATTTCTTGCTAGATAAATCTGCATCTATATCACAACCTTGTTATAAAATTAAAATCAATAAACATCGGTATCAATATAAAACATCAATTATTAACTGATTTATTTATATAACTTTATATACCTAAGCCTTCAAACTATAGTTTTGACATAAACTTTTATAATTATGAAAAAATAATTAAGTAAAGCGAATTATCTTTTACTTCATTATTATGAGTTTGAATATTTATTTAGAATATTAAATGAAAACGACCACAATAATCAATGTATCTTGATATTTGTGGCCGTTATGAAGGCTATTGATAACAAATAGCCCATATTATATGACTAAATAGATTCAGCTATTAGTTAGCGGTAACAATAGCGTTAGCATTATCATCATTTGCTAAGAACATCCATGTATCGAGAACCGAGTCAGGGTTTAGTGATACTGAACTAATACCTTGTTCCATTAACCAGTAAGCTAAGTCAGGATGGTCAGATGGACCTTGACCACAAATACCTACATATTTACCTTGCTTATGACATTCAGAGATAGCCATAGACAATAGCTTCTTAACGGCTTCATCACGCTCATCAAATAAGTGAGATACGATACCTGAATCACGGTCTAAACCTAATGTTAACTGAGTTAAGTCATTAGAACCGATTGAAAAACCATCAAAGTGTTCTAAGAATTCTGCAGCCAATAAAGCGTTTGTTGGAAGCTCACACATCATGATTAATTCAAGACCGTTCTCGCCACGCTTTAAGCCGTTTTTAGCTAGAATCTCTACCACTTGAGCCGCCTCTTTAGTCGTACGTACGAATGGAATCATAATCTTAACATTAGTTAAGCCCATATCATCACGTACACGCTTAAGCGCACGACACTCTAATTCAAAGCAGTCACGGAAGTTATCCGAAACATAACGGCTGGCACCGCGGAAACCTAGCATTGGGTTTTCTTCTGAAGGTTCGTAAAGTTTACCACCAATTAAGTTAGCGTATTCGTTAGACTTAAAGTCAGACATACGAACAATAACAGGCTGCTGTCTGAAAGCTACAGCTAGAGTAGAAATACCTTCAACTAATTTATCAACGTAGAAGTCGATTGGAGAGGCATAGCCAGCAATACGCTCATTGATAGCTTGTGAAACTTCACGTGGTAAAGTATTCATGTTTAATAGTGCTTTTGGATGCACACCAATCATGCGGTTGATAATGAATTCCAAACGAGCCAGACCAATACCTGCGTTAGGAATTTGAGCAAAAGCAAATGCACGGTCAGGGTTACCAACGTTCATCATAACTTTAAAAGGTAACTCTGGCATAGCGTCAATTGAGTTGGATTGAATTTCAAAATCCAATAAGCCTTCATAAATAAAGCCAGTATCACCTTCAGCACAAGATGCCGTAACGTTTAGTCCATCTGTTAAAATTTCAGTTGCATTACCACAACCTACAATAGCAGGAACGCCTAATTCACGGGCAATAATAGCAGCGTGACAGGTACGACCACCGCGATTAGTGATAATGGCAGAGGCACGTTTCATAACCGGTTCCCAATCTGGGTCAGTCATGTCTGATACTAAAACGTCACCTACTTCAACCTTATCCATTTCGTGAATACTGTTTACAACACGAACTTTACCAGAACCTACACGTTGACCAATTGAGCGACCTTCACAAAGGATTTTAGCGCCTTTACTTTGGATAATGTAGCGTTCCATAACGTTACGGTCTTGACGACTTTTAACGGTTTCTGGACGGGCTTGAACAATAAACAACTTACCAGAGTCACCATCTTTAGCCCACTCGATATCCATAGGTTGACCATAGTGTTTTTCGATGGTCAAGGCTTGTTTGGCAAGCTCGGTTAGTTCTTCAGTCGTTAAAGAGAACTGATTGCGATCTTCTTTAGATACGTCAATGGTTTTAACAGAACGGGTAGTACTACCTTCGTCACCATAGACCATCTTTTGATGCTTGCTACCAAGATTACGACGGATGACAGCAGGTTTATTATCCGCTAGTAGAGCTTTAGATAAGTAGAATTCGTCTGGGTTAACAGCACCTTGTACAACCATTTCACCAAGACCATAGCTTGAGGTAATAAATACCACTTCATCAAACCCACT
This sequence comes from Psychrobacter sp., assembly GCF_018260395.1. GTDB lineage: Bacteria > Pseudomonadota > Gammaproteobacteria > Pseudomonadales > Moraxellaceae > Psychrobacter. The sequence continues at coordinate 16,263 of NZ_JAGLBC010000043.1, read as the reverse complement.
TTCGGTATCTAAAGTGAACATAACGCCCGCTGCACCAGTTTCTGAGCGCACCATACGTTGAATACCTGCTGAAAGGGCAACACCGGCATGTTCAAAACCTTGGTGTACACGATAAGCAATAGCACGGTCATTATATAATGAAGAAAAAACTTCTTTAATAGCAATTAAAACGTTTTCAATACCGCGGATGTTAAGATAAGTTTCTTGCTGACCGGCAAAAGATGCATCTGGTAAATCTTCTGCAGTGGCTGATGAACGAACCGCAACAGCGATATCTTCACCTTCGCTCATAATTTCAAATGCTTCACGGATTTCTGCTTCAAGTGACTTTGGTAGCTCTTGTTCGATAATCCAGTTACGTATTTTTTCGCCAGTTTCTGTTAACTTTTTAACATCATCAACATCTAATGCTTTTAATTCGCTGTTGATTTTATCTAAAAGACCGGTTTCAGTCAGAAAGTTATTGAATGCTGCTGCTGTAGTTGCAAACCCGCCAGGAACACTCACCCCTAGATCTGATAGGTGGCTAATCATTTCGCCTAAAGATGCGTTTTTGCCGCCTACGATTTCTACGTCGTTTTTGCCTAACTTGTCGAGGGTAATAACTTGCGGTGCTGTCATGATAACTCCAAGGAATATGGTTTTTTTATAAATTTATACCGCTATTAATTTAAATATTGCATACGATGATCAATTATAATTCGAATGACCTCATTGAAATTATACTGTTTTGTTCATCATATCTTGATTAAACAACTGGCAATTTAATGGGTTAAATTTAATATTAAAAATGATCTAATCGTAACGCTATCCATCTACGGTAACGTGATGTAGTAGGACTATACCATTTATATTTATTAACAGTCCATGCATTAAAACTGTAGGAGGACATTTTATAATAGGTCATGCCATAACAATAATAAGTTAATTATTTAATAAATATGATGTATTTATTATATTTATGATTGATTTAGTTTTAAATTACTTATTAAAATTATGTGATAGATAAATAAAATATATCATTTACTGTGTAATTTTTTATTTCGACTACTGTATTTTTATATACGTTAGGCTATCAGTAACAATCGAATTTTATCAAATCCTTACAACTATGAAATTAATAAGTAGATCTACTTTGACTAAGACACTATAACTAAATTGATTATAGTAAGCTAAGTGCTTTATTAAATGCTAAGTCATTTATTTTAATGCTTTTCAAACACTTTAAACGCCTATTATTTGATAAGATAGTGTCAATTCTTTTGCAATTGCAATACGTATAATTTGATAAAATTCGTGTGCAAATTACAGGTCTACCAAGGACATTTATGGACAATCTCATTAATACTTTATCTGCTAAACCAACTATTCAAAACCGTAGTGCTCTGGCTATCGATAAGCCACAAATAATACGTGTGGCTTTTTTTATATCTGATGGTACGGCAATTACCGCTGAGACTCTGGGACGCTCAATTTTAAGTCAGTTTGCCAGTGTGCCTTTTGAAACTAGAGTTATTCCTTACGTGGATAATGAAGAAATGGCTAGAGCAGCGGTCGAACATATTAACAATGCTTATCAAGCAACCGGAATTTTGCCCTTGGTTTTTGACACTATTGTAGATCCTGATATTAGAGAAATTATTAACTCAGCTCAAGCCTGTAACTTAGATATGTATGAAGGATTGATAGGACGTATTACAGATGAAATTGGAGTTGAGCCTGATGCTCATTCCGGCCATGCTCATGACAATGTGGATTCAGAAACTTATAAGTCTCGTATTGATGCTGTGCATTTTGCCTTAGACAACGATGATGGGGCACGAACCCGTCAATATGATATGGCTGACATTATTTTAATTGGTGTATCGCGTTCTGGTAAGACACCGACATCATTATACTTGGCGTTACAATTTGGGATACGCGCGGCCAACTATCCTTTAACTGAAGATGATTTATTTGACAATCAGTTGCCTAAAGCGTTGCAACCGCACCGCGGTAAGTTGTTTGGGTTAATAATTGATACTGATCGACTACAAAAAATTCGTCAAGAACGTAGAGCTGGCAGTCGCTATGCCAGTTACAAGCAGTGTGAAGAAGAACAGCGTGCTATTCAGGCCATATATATGAGTCAAAATATTCCCAGTCTAAATGTATCACAAATGTCGGTAGAAGAAATTGCAACCCGAATTTTACAGATAACTGGGTTAAAACGTCGTATTGGCTAACGACTTTGGTCATGAACTTTACATTCTATATTGGTATAATAGCGCCACTATTATGAAATAACGACAATCAAGCTCGATTTAATTTTATTTCTGGATTATTTATTTTTGGACTATGTATTTATTGTAGTTTGCCTATAATAGGCAAAACTGCCTAATGAGTTAAGTGACACATAATTAAAGAGGATGACATGTCAAAAAAGCGTAAAGGCGATGAAACCAACGATATAAATGAAGACAAAAAAGATATTGAGGTATCTAATCAAAATAGTGGAAGTTCCCCAGTACCAAATTTACCCACAACTAATAATCATACTTATAATCATTCGTTAGATTCCGCAGATGACCATCATTTCCATCCCAATTTAATTAGCCCTTTAGACAATGACCGTATCAGAATTAGCTCTGGGTACACCCGTGACTATGAGCGTATTAAAACTGATATACATGAGTATGAATATGATGCCGTGGTTATCGGGGCAGGTCCAGCCGGTGAAGCGGCGGCCATGAAGCTTGCTAAATCTGGCAAGAAAGTTGTGGTGGTAGATCCCCGCAATCAAGTGGGTGGTAATTCAGCTCACGTAGGAACTATTCCTAGTAAAGCTTTACGTCAATCAGTATTTAACCTAATCAACTATCGCCGTGACCCCTTATTTTCTCAAGGCTTGGACTACTATCAAGTACCTTTGAATAAGGTATTAACCAATGCCCGTAAGGTGATTCGTACTCAGGTCGAAACTCATACTCGTTTTTATGAGCGTAATCAAATTGAAGTTCGTCACGGATGGGCAAGCTTTCAGGACAAACATACCTTACGCATAGAACTAGGAGATGGTACAGGCTATGAGACCATAACCTTTAATAAAGCGATTATTACTGTAGGTAGCCGTCCTTACCGTCCAGACTTATTAGATTTTGATCATCCTCGCGTCTTTGATTCAGATAAAATCTTGCAAATGGACTATGTGGTTAAAAAGATTATTATATACGGTGCGGGCGTGATTGGCTGTGAGTACGCTTCAATATTTACAGGTCTTGGTTACAAAGTGGACTTAATTAACAATCATGATGTGCTTTTAAGTTATCTAGATAATGAAATTAGTGATGCTTTGGCACACGACTTTAGACAATTTGGTGTACTGGTCAGACACAACGAAGAAATCGAGAAACTTGAAACATTCGACGATTATGTAGTGCTACATCTAAAAAGTGGTAAACGTATTAAGTCAGATGCAATCTTATGGTCAAATGGTCGTTCTGGTAATACCGAAAGTCTGAATCTTGAAGCGATAGGGCTTACAGCAAACAACCGTGGTCAGTTAAAAGTAGATGATACTTATCGTACCGAAGTCGATAATATTTATGCTGCAGGTGATGTTATAGGTTGGCCTTCGTTGGCTTCAGCAGCTTACGATCAAGGTCGTTGTGCCGCAGCCTTCATGGTAGGGGATAAGGATGCTGAACCTGTATCTAGTGTGCCAACTGGTATCTATACCATTCCAGAAATTTCAAGTATCGGTAAAACTGAACAAGAATTGACTGATGAAAAAGTACCTTATGAAGTGGGTCAAGCCTTCTTCAAACATTTGGCGCGTGCTCAAATTATTGGTGAGCGTTCAGGGGTTTTAAAAATTCTATTCCACCGTGAAACGCTTGAAATTCTAGGTATCCATTGTTATGGTAACCATGCCTCCGAGATTATACACATTGGTCAAGCGGTGATGAAGTGTAACAATACCTTAGAGTATTTTGTGAATACTACCTTCAATTATCCTACTATGGCTGAGGCTTACCGTGTTGCAGCATTAAATGGATTAAACCGAGTGTTTTAATGCGTTTTAATGATTAGTAAATCATATTAATAACTATAAATTAAAGGGATGAATAAAATGCCAATAGATGCATATCAGGAAGACAATATATTTGCCAAAATGTTAGCAGGTGAGATACCTTGCCACAAGGTCTATGAAGACGATAAGACACTGGCTTTTATGGATATCATGCCTCAAGCTAAAGGTCATGTATTGATCATTCCAAAACAAAATGCTGTAGAACTCTCGCAGTTAGAACCTGAATATGCCAGTGCCGTTTTAATGACTGCAAAAAAAGTCATGGCAGCCCAGCGTAAAGTATTTAATAGAGAAGGCATTATTCAAATGCAATTAAATGGAGCAGAAGCGGGTCAGAGTGTATTTCATTATCATGTGCATCTTATACCTACTAATATTCATGAACTGGGCAAACACGCTATGAAACATGCCGATATGGCCGAGCTTGCAGAGCAAGCCAAACAGTTGGCATCAGCCATTGAAAAAGCTTCATAGGGTTTGCTGTCAAATTTCAGGTTTAACAGGTTAAAAGCTAAAGTGTATTTCATCCATATGATTTCTTAAATCATTGACAATCATAACTTTAGTTTTAACAGTGAATCTTTACAATACGGGCTTGTTCTAATTAAGAGCAAGCCCTTTTTTTGCAATAAATGGCCTTTAAAATGACTTTTAATACTGAAACTGAAACTCATCCTTTATTAAAACCGTTATATATTGGTGGGTTAGAGATTAAAAACCGACTTATGGTAGCGCCTATGGCTGGCGTGACCGACAATCCATTTAGGCGTTTATGTAAGTCGTTTGGTGCAGGACATGCTGTTAGTGAAATGATGACCGCAGACGCTACTTTATATGCACATAAAAAGTCGCTGTTTAGAGCTAATTTTGAAGGAGAGATAGCGCCAATTTCAGCACAAATTTCTGGAGCAGATGTGGATAAAATAGTTGAAGCTGCACAGTATCAAGTCAATAATGGTGCTCAAATTATCGATATTAACATGGGGTGCCCTGCAAAAAAGGTTTGTCGTAAGCTAGCTGGTTCTGCGTTGCTAAAAGACGAAGACTTGGTAGCTAGATTACTAGATGCCACCGTGGCTGCGGTGGATGCACCGGTGACTTTAAAAACTCGTCTGGGCTATGAAAATGGTCATGAAAATATTTTACGGGTCGCCAAACGTGCTGAAGAAGCGGGTATAGCAGCCATTGCAATACATGGGCGAACACGTGAAGACAAGTACGGTGGTAAAGCTCGTTATGACTTGATCCGTGAGGTTAAGCAACTGGTTAATATTCCTATTATTGCCAATGGTGATATCGACAGTCCGCAAAAAGCGGTTGAAGTATTCGAGCAAACAGGTTGTGATGCAGTAATGATTGGAAGAGCCGCTCAAGGTCAGCCTTGGTTGTTTCGTGATATTGTTCATTATTTACAAACCGGCGATATGCTTTCGTCGCCTACCACTGAGCAACTAAAAGAAATTGTATTGACTCACTTAGAGGAGTTGTACGCTTTTTATGGTGAATATTCTGGTTGCCGTATTGCGCGAAAGCATATCGCTTGGTATACCTCGGGTATTGAGTGCTCAAACGCTTTTAGACAGGCGATGTATGGTGAAGAAACCACAGCAGGCCAATATAAAGTGGTGGATAAATTTCTATCATCACAGCAGATTATAGAACTTAAAATGGGATAGTAGACTTAATGAAGTAAAGATAAATATTAGATAACTCTAACTTAGAGTTTTTATTTTAATCAAATTGATTTCAAATAGTGTGGACGGGTTCAAAAAATAATAGGTACTAAACCCATGTATTTTAGGTTAAATTACAGATAAGCCTAATGATGAGATAGACTATATGTTTAACAGTTTTAACAGTCAGCGTAAAATAAAAACAAAATCTTCAAGCAACTCATTTCCAGCTATTAATGAGGATGGTCTTACATTATTAAAAAAACAACAAGGAGTTGTTTCTCCACTTTTGACTGTTTCAAATTTAAACGTTGCCAGTAATCAACAAGTCGTGGTCAATGACTTAAGCTATCAACTTTATAAAGGGGAGACGCTTGCGATCGTTGGTGAGTCAGGTTCTGGAAAGTCTATTTCAAGTTTGGCTATATTGGGTTTATTGCCTAATAGCTTGAAAGTAGAAGGAAATGTTGAGCTATTAGGGGTCGGTCAATTACCCATTAATCAACCTATATCATCTGCTTACTCGAGCAAACAGCCATTGATTCTTGAGCAAATACGTGGCTCTAAGATTGCTATGGTGTTTCAAGAACCGATGACCGCACTAAACCCCTTACATACTGTTGGTAAACAAATAGCGGAGAGTCTACGCTTAATTGGCATTCCCAAAAATCAACAAAAAACAAAAATTATTCAATTATTAAATGATGTCAATATCAAAGATCCTGAAACTAAGCTAAATCGATATCCTCATGAATTATCAGGTGGTCAACGGCAACGGGTAATGATTGCTATGGCCTTAGCACAAAATCCTGATGTTCTTATTGCAGATGAGCCTACAACCGCCCTAGATGTGAGCTTGCAACATGAAATATTACAGTTGCTAAATAGGCTTAAGCAGCAGCACGATATGGCCATGGTACTAATCAGTCATGACTTGAACCTTGTGCGCCGATACAGTGACAATATTATTGTGATGCGACAAGGTGAAGTTGTTGAGCGAGGCAATAGTGAAGCTCTGTTCAATAATCCTCAAAATTCATATACCAAACTGCTCATTGAACAGGATTTCGGGTCAGCACTTAAGCTTATGCCCGATAAAGATAATGAGCAAGTAGCTGCATCAATTATTGACGTCAATCAACTATCTATCTCTTATGCGCAAAAGAAATCTATTTTTGGCGGTGTAAAGGAATGGATGCAGGCCATAAAAAATCTAAGTTTTAGCCTTGATAAAGGAGCTTCACTTGGTATCGTAGGTGAATCAGGATCAGGTAAAACAACTTTGGCTTTAGCCCTATGCCGTTTATTGAGCAATCAGGCAAAAGTAGAAGGTTCGGTTATAATCGATGGTATTGATATAAATAGCCTAAGCAATAAAAATCTACGAGAATTTCGAAGTAATATTCAAATGGTGTTTCAAGATCCGTTCGCTAGTATAAATCCAAGATTCAATGTCATGCAAATTGTTGAAGAGGGGTTGTTTATTAGAGGCGAGGGTAAAGAAAAACGTCAACAAGCTGTCTTTGAAGCATTGAAAACAGTGAATCTACCTAAAAGTTTTGCTTATCAATATCCCCATGAGTTGTCTGGGGGACAAAGACAGCGGGTGGCATTGGCTAGAGCCTTAATAATGCGGCCTAAAGTCATTTTGTTAGATGAGCCAACTTCAGCATTAGACAGCAGTACTCAAGTTGCTGTGGTGCAATTATTGAGAGATATTCAACAGCAGTATCAGCTTAGCTATATATTTATTAGCCACGATTTAAATGTGGTACAAGCACTGTGCCAACAAATTATGGTTATTAAGATAGGGGAGTGTGTCGAATATACGTCTACGCAAGCGTTATTTAATACTCCGCAGCACCCCTATTCAAAATTACTTATTGAAACGAGTGCGCGAAGCAAAAAGTTCAGTTAAGCGCTATATTTTAGAAGCTGGTACGGAAGCTAAGAACTCACTACGAGCTTGAATATCGGTCTTAAAGTCGCCTAACATTGCCATTGTACGTGTGCTAGATAGCTGTTTATTTACCCCACGCATCATCATACACATATGAGAGGCATCCATTACCACTGCCACGCCACGACATAGGGTAACTTCCATAATTGCTTCGGCAACTTGATGACTTAAGTTCTCTTGAATTTGTAATCGGCGAGCATACATATCTATGATACGAGCAACTTTAGACAGGCCTATGACTTTACCGTCTGGTAGATAACCGACATGAGCTACGCCATAAAACGGTAGTAGATGGTGCTCGCATAGTGAATAAAATTCAATATTATGGATAAGTACCAATTCTGGGTTATCGGTTGGAAATACGGCATTATTGGTCACTTCTTCTAAAGTCTGATGGTAGCCTTGAGTTAGATACCCAAAAGCTTTTGCAGCACGAATAGGAGTGTCAATTAAGCCTGGACGATTTAAGTCTTCACCTGTCGATGCGATAAGTTTGGTATATAGATCAGGACTAGGTAGTCTTAAATCCACATTAGAGTGTAGAGAGTTTGAATTAGAATCACACATAGTTATCAGTAGCAAATTAAAAGAATGCTATAGCTTAACGGCTTCAAATAAATTGTAAAGGTCTTTGTCAAAAAATAGCTTAGTATTTTGCAGTTCTACGTTGAAAAAACCAAATTTAATCCAAAAAGATGATTTATGTATTAATATTCTATGTTTGATGTTGCACTTAAATTTATAACCGATATACACAATTCGGCGATAAGCATAAAAAACTAAAATTAGGGAGCGGTTCATGAAGTTATTACAAGGTAAGCGATTTGTAGTGACTGGTATTGCCAGTAAGTTATCGATTGCTTGGGCTATTGCAGAGGCTTTACATAGAGAAGGGGCATCATTGATTTTAACCTACCCCAATGACAAAATGAAAAAGCGTGTAGATATGGCGGCTGAACAATTTGCAGCAGATATGGTATTACCTTGTGATGTTGCCTCTGATGAAGAAATCAAAGCCTGTTTTGATGCAGTTGCAGAGCATTGGCAGGATGGTATTGACGGCGTGGTTCATGCTATTGGGTTTGCGCCTGCTGAAGAGCTAAATGGTGACTTTACAGAAGTTACTAGTAGACAAGGCAGTGCCATCGCTCACGATATTTCTGCATATAGTTTTGTGGCACTGGCTCGATATTCACGTGAGTTACTAGCGAAACGTCAAGGCTCATTACTAACTTTGACTTATCAAGGTAGTACCGCAGTTATTCCAAACTATAATGTAATGGGTATGGCTAAAGCCAGCTTAGAGGCTAGTGTGCGTTATTTGGCATCCTCTTTAGGGGCAGAAGGAATTAGGGTGAACGCTATTTCAGCAGGCCCAATTCGTACTTTGGCAGCCAGTGGTATAAAATCATTTCGTAGAATGCTTGAGGTAAATGCGAAAATTGCACCTTTGCAGCGTAACGTGGATCAAATGGAAGTAGCCAATGCAGCCTTATTCTTATTATCTCCTTGGGCTTCGGGGATAACAGCTGAAATTTTATTCGTGGATGCGGGCTTTAATACCGTTGGAATTAGTGAAAAGTTACTTCATCTGGATGAAGAATAATAGTTAAAAACTAAATTACTCTGTTGATTGGTTTTATAAATAGATTCAGTAATTACACTCACCAAAATAATAGTATTAACAAAAAAAGACGCTTTAAAGGCGTCTTTTTAATGCAGTTTTATCTTATTACTTAGGTTGGTATAAAATAACTAAAAGAAATAGAGTAAAATCAAAAATACTATTTATCTTCATCTTCATCTAAATGTTCTTCATGATCATGCATTCCTTGCATCATATCAAGGGCAGAATCATCTGTACGTTGTTGATCTTTTTGTTCTAAATGATCTTGATTAATATCATTACGAGCCATTTTAGTGGTTTTATCAGGGGTATTAGACATTTTTAGTCTCCTTAGAAGGTATCTCAAATTATCCAAATATACAAAAATTTTAGGATAATTGATAATTCGTTTATTTAACTTACACAATTATTATAGAACGAGTTTAAAGATTATATGTTTACATATGTAAACTAATGCATAGTATAAGTTAAATCGTTATCTATTAATATCTTAGTTTAAAAATCTAACCATATCCAACTATTTTCTAACCAGATCATAATGGTTGAAATACTTACTTCAAACTTTGTTAAATCCTCTATGGTAAGCGACTGACCATCAGCCAAACACTTTAATAAGCTTGCTTCGTTGTCATTGATATCATCTAACAGCTGACCATTAGCGTATATTTTAAGCTTGTCATTAATGTTAGTATAAATGAGACGACTACTAAAATCGGTTCTAAGAATCGCACCCTCTTTTAAAGCGTGTAGTAAATCTTCTTCATCAAGAGCCTCTTCAGGGACCAACATCTCATATTGACGCTTACTGACCACTTCACTTATCGCCTGAGTAATGAGCTCATTGCCTTGAGCAGAATGAAGAAGATCGAGAAGTTGCTGTTTAATCTGCTCAATACTGTCTTGGATGAGCTCGCCAGGTGCTTGTAATGACTGATCTAAAACCAAAGGTGAGAATAAAGATGGATCGGTAGTAGCGGTATCAACTAAACTGTCTAAGACTTGCATTAGATTGGGGCGTCTAAAACCAAAGGAAAAGGTCAGACAATCATCCTGAGCCACCCCATAATGAGCCAGCTTAGGCGGCACATATAACACATCTCCAGGTTCTAACACTTCATCAAAAACAACCTCTCCCATATCATCAAAGATACGAATCGGTTGATTTTCAATAAATTCAGTCTTGTCATTACAGTATTTGCCAAGTTGCCAGCGTCTATGACCAAAGCCTTGCGCCAAAAATACATCATATTCATCAAAATGCTTGCCGACAGAACCACCTTTTGGCGCATAAGACACCATAATGTCATCTCGTTGCCACTGTGGTATAAAATTAAAAGCATTCCATAATTGACCCAACTCTGGTGACCATTGTTCAAGGTTCTGAACTAAAACTGTCCATTGTTCTGGCAACTTAGCAAACATGTCTTCGTTTAAAGGGCTTTGTTGTAACTGCCATTGTACGCCACGTTCGTTTGGATTTTGGGTTATAAGACGAGAAGTGGCAGCTTCATCAAGACTTAGGCCTAAGATGTCTTCAGGTTCAAACATGTCTTTTAGTTGAGGTAAACCCTGCTTGATAAGCAGCGGTTTTTTTTGCCAATAATCAGCTAAGAATTGTTCGGGGGTAATATTATCTGGTAAGCAAAAATTATAGGGAGGCATAATGGTTCCGAAGCTTATTAAACAAAATTTATTTTCATTCAATCGAGTATAACTAAATGATACTTTAGAAACGTATTTTAATGCTTTATCATTGGTATTTAAACAAAACTATAGACTGCTTAAGGCTATTATGAAAAAACTAACGTTATTAACGATTATTATTAGCAGTATTATGCTACAAGGTTGTATTCATAAATTGGTTACTGTACCTGTTAAAGTAGCTTATAAAACCACTAAAGGTGTGGTAAAAGGAACAGTTGCCGTAACCAAAGCCATTATTCCTGGCAGTAGTGATTCTAAAGATGACTGATTGCGATAGTAAATTTAAATAAATCATTTTAAATAAACCAATTATTCTAAATGCTATTACTTGAGGTATTTAAAGATATTTACTTGTATTTGTTAGTTAAATAATTTAAATAGATAATACTTGAGCTAATTATTGCTCCGACAAAAGCTAAAAACATATCTTTTTGCGCATCCCACATATCGCCCTGTTGACCATTATAGGCTTCAGCATCTTCAGGTGACAGGGTAATACCTAACATCCATTCAAAGAGCTCATAAAGAGCACTGCTGGCTAAATTAAATTGTAGCACTAGCAGCAATATCGCTTTAATAGTTAGGCTTGGCATAAGATATCCAAAAACATCTTTCATCAAGGGCAGTAACAGTAGTCCGTAGCAAAAATGAACCAATCTGTCATACATATTGCGTTCCCATCCTAACCAAACATTTATGTCAATTCCAATGAGAAGTTGACTCCAATCATTGTATGGAACATATGAATACAGGTATCTAGCACCTATAATATGGAAAAGGATAAACAAACTTGCCAGCAAAAACGAGGTCGTTGTGCTGGCTAAATAACGATAGCAGGCCCAAACCATGGCCAAGAAAATGACAGTACCTAATTGATGCAACAAGTAATCATTCCAGCTTAAGGGATTGATACTAGCCAATATCATGCCCAAGAATATGACTACAATGCAGGTTATAACAATATAGTTATAACCTGCAAAAGCAAAATCTTGATGAGAAGCCAAATCTTGATAAGAACATTTATTAGTATTATCAGCTTTTTCAGCGATTTTATTTGCTTTTGTGGCGCTATGACTTGTACTTCCTTGTGCCTTTTTGGACATATTATTTACAAGCCATATTTAAAAGCCATTCAGGGGTAGTAGGAGGTTATAATTAAATTTGAATTTCGATAACTAATTATAACTTAGCAATCCATTCATCAATAGACATTGCTTGATCGTCAGCATTACCAATGTAGGTAGCAGGTGTTAGCTCAACCAAACGAGCTTTATCTTCAGCAGGTACGGCATCTAATTCGTTACCATTTACAAACTCAAGCATTTTTTCACGAGTCATAGCCTGACCCCGAGTTAACGCTTTTAGTTTTTCGTATGGGTTTTCAACACGGTAGCGGCGCATAACCGTTTGAATAGGCTCTGCCAATACTTCTTGTGCGTTATCAAGATCGCTATCTAGTTTCTCAGGGTTTACTTCTAACTTGCCCACACCTTTTAAGCATGCATCATAAGCAATCATACTTTGAGCCAGACCTACACCAATATTGCGCAATACAGTTGAGTCAGATAAGTCGCGCTGCATACGTGAAATAGGCAGTTTTTCGCCTAAATGAGCCAACATAGCATTGGCCACGCCTAAGTTGCCTTCAGAGTTTTCAAAGTCAATAGGGTTAACTTTGTGTGGCATGGTAGAAGAGCCTACTTCACCATCTTTGAGTCTTTGTTTAAAATAGCCTAAGCTAATGTATTGCCAAATATCACGGTTGAAATCGATTAATACAGTGTTATAACGACGTAGTGCATCAAATAATTCAGCGATATAATCGTGTGGCTCAATCTGAGTGGTATATGGGTTAAAGGTTAGACCTAAACGCTCAGTAATAAAGCTTTGCGCATGTGCCGTCCAGTCAACATTCGGATAAGCAGCTAAATGTGCATTGTAATTACCGACTGCACCGTTGATCTTAGCTAATAGCTCTACGTCTTTAACTTGTTTAATTTGGCGAGCCAAACGGTAAGCAACATTGGCCATCTCTTTACCCAAAGTAGTTGGGCTGGCAGTCTGACCATGAGTGCGAGACAGCATAGGCTGAGTGGCATGTTCTTTAGCTAGAGCCACGATTGAGTCAGTCACTTCTTGTAATTTGGCAACCAAAATCTCTCGACTATCCTTTAGCATTAACGCATAAGATAGGTTGTTGATATCTTCAGAAGTACAGGCAAAGTGAATGAACTCTAAGCTATCTTCTAACTGCGCATTACCTCGAAATATATCCTTGATAAAATATTCAACTGCTTTTACATCATGATTGGTGGTTTTTTCGATATCTTTAATCGCTTGAGCATCGGCTTCACTGAAATTATCTACGATCGCATTTAAAAATTCATTGGTTTTATCATCAAATTTTGCCAATTCAGCGATAGCATCATTGTCAGCTAAGGCTTGCAACCAGCGAATTTCAACAGTAACACGGGCTTTAATCAGACCAAACTCAGACAAATGCTCACGTAATGAATCAGCTTTGCTGGCATAGCGACCGTCAATTGGCGATAGGGCAGTTAATGCAGATAAAGAAACAGACATAAAAATCCTTCAATATAGTAAGTTAATAAAATAAGTATAAAAACTAGGTATAAAACGGTAAAACCAAGTTATAAAATTAAGTTATAAAAATAACTTATAAAAATAAGGGAGCTTGTGTCCCCTTTATATTTGTAACAAATGTATATAGAGAACTGAAATTGATTATATCAAGTTAAAAGACACACTTATGGCATAAATAAGCATAAAATTAGTTTTAGCTTGATTGATGTAAAGCTTTTTAGACTGTGCTGTGACAAGCATTATGCTTCAGCAGACTCAATGACACCGCCCCCTAAGCAAACTTCACCGACATAAAACACAGCAGACTGACCTGGAGTAACCGCACGCTGTGGTTCATCAAAAATAACTTTTACTTTATTGGCATCATCGACATCGACAAATACAGTGCAGCTTTGATCTGGTTGACGGTAGCGTGTTTTAGCCACACAGTTTAGCCCTCTATTACTAAAGATAGCTTTGGGTGCAATTCGCTCTACCCAATCAAGCTTATAAGCAGTTAAGCTCTTGCTTAAAAGTAGGGGATGTTCATGACCTTGACCAACGATAAGTTCATTATTAGCTAAATCTTTTTGTAATACAAACCAAGGCTCTTCCGGTCGGTCTTTTACCCCGCCAATACCAATACCGCCACGCTGGCCTAGAGTGTAATACATAAGACCATCATGTTTGCCAATAGTAATACCATCATCCGTAATTATACTGCCTGGTTTGGCAGGCAAGTATTGCTTTAAAAAGTCTTTAAAGCGGCGCTCACCGATAAAGCAAATCCCAGTAGAGTCTTTTTTCTTAGCTGTAGCCAATTCATACTGTTCAGCGATTTTGCGAACTTCAGATTTTTCTAATTCCCCAACTGGGAATAAAGTCTTGGCAATTTTGTCACCACCTACAGCATGTAAGAAATAGCTTTGGTCTTTATTGTTGTCAAGCCCTCGTAATAGACGTGCCACCTCAGTGCCATCCTCACGTAAGTAATTCATACTGCGCCGTGTATAGTGACCTGTAGCAATATAATCAGCACCAAGTCCAAACTTAGGGTCAGAAGCAAAATCTAAGAAAGCTTTAAATTTGATTTCTTTATTACATAGAATGTCAGGATTTGGCGTACGACCCGCTTGGTATTCGGCCAAAAAGTGCTCAAATACACGGTCCCAATATTCCATTGCAAAATTGGCAGTGTGTAAGGTAATACCTAATTTATCACACACAGCTTGCGCATCTGCCAAGTCTTCCATAGCCGTACAGTATTCAGTACCGTCATCCTCTTCCCAGTTTTTCATAAACAAGCCTTCCACCAAAAAGCCAGCTTTTTGAAGTAAGACTGCTGAGACTGAAGAATCCACGCCGCCAGACATGCCCACTACGACTCGAGTCTGATCTGGATTAGGCACATCGGTTAATCGTAAGGCAGGTAAATCGTAAGGGTTATTGTCTGTAGAGATAGATGTTGTCATATTTTTAGAAATCGTCATGTTTTTAGAAATTGTGCTAAAATTTGGCTAAATTATAACATTGATGGGCTAATAATGATAAGAATTGGGCAAGGTCTTGATGTTCATGCTTTTTATGATAAATCTTTAGAAAGTGCAAACGCAGAAAGTAATCTACAGCAATTCGTCACCTTAGCAGGGGTAAAAATTGAGCATAGTCATAGTTTGTTAGCCCACTCTGATGGAGATGTGGTATTACATGCTTTAGCAGATGCACTACTTGGTGCCTTAGCTCTGGGCGATATTGGTCAGCATTTTCCAGATACGGACAATGCTAATGCTGGCTTAGATTCTCGAGTATTGTTACGTCATGTATATGGCTTAATTCAGCAAAAAGGTTATAAACTTATCAATGCGGATATCACGGTAGCATGCGAGCGACCCAAGCTTGCCAAACATAATTTAGCCATGCGTAGCAATATTGCTGATGATCTAAAAACTGAAGTGGACAATATCAGTGTCAAAGCCACTACCACAGAAAAACTTGGCTTCACAGGTCGTCAAGAAGGCATTTTATGCAGTGCTGTGGTACTGATAAGTAAAGACTAATCTAGGCATAAATTGACTTTTTTGTTGTATTATTTGTTACTATCCCCATTAATTAACTACGATAAATTTATTAACTATACTCTTACTTCTAAATTTGATTTTCACTTTTGAATTTGAAGTAATTAAACCTGTTTCCAATAAGGAATTATTATGACCGACCAAGTAAACGATATCGAAACCCTGATCCGTAATCAAATTAAAGAAAACCC
Organism: Psychrobacter sp.; assembly: GCF_018260395.1. Lineage (GTDB taxonomy): Bacteria > Pseudomonadota > Gammaproteobacteria > Pseudomonadales > Moraxellaceae > Psychrobacter. The sequence continues at coordinate 378 of NZ_JAGLBC010000043.1, read as the reverse complement.
AGTTCTTCTTTATATGAAAGGTACGCCACAGTTTCCACAGTGCGGTTTTTCTGCTAAAGCTATTGAAGTATTGACCCAAATTGGTCGTCCATTTGCTTTTGTGAATATCTTAGAAAATCCTGAAATCCGTGCCACCTTACCAAAAATTGCTAATTGGCCAACTTTCCCGCAACTTTGGATCAATAGCGAGCTGATGGGTGGATCTGATATCATTTTAGAAATGTATCAATCAGGTGAACTTAAACCTTTAGTAGAAGCGCATAGCCCAGCTGCCTAGTTTTATGTAGTATGTATAAATTATTGATTTAAAAGGTCTTAGATAATATCTAAGACCTTTTTTGTTGTAATCACAATTAATTAATTTAGAGCGCATTGTAA
>NZ_JAGLBC010000234.1 GCF_018260395.1 Psychrobacter sp. | reverse complement strand
CCAAACGAGGATTCAAAAGAGTTTAGGCTATAAATCGCCAAGACAGGTGTGGTTTAATTATTATCGTCAAGCTGCGTAGTTAAAATCTCCCAAGTTTAACTGTACGGATTTGACAGCAGGGGTCAGTTATGCTCTCTTGAGAAGTTTCAAGTGAGACGCAAACGGTTGATTAAAAATCATGTGTTTGCATCATTACTTGGCTTTGTTTATTTATCGACGATGTTTAAGTCTATGTACCAATGGCATTTCAAGTTGTTTAGACCTATCGTGGCCCATGTTTGTCAGTTAGTCGATAATCAGTGGTTTCATTTGAGACCTCAGTTAAGTTCGATCTAGCATAGCCTTTGTGCCTATGATAGTGCGTAAGTTCTATATTTATTAAATTAATAGCTATTTCCCTATCATAATCAAGGTATGAACTTGTATTAATATAAGTTGCCCCTATAAAGTTAGTAGAGCAGAGGGTTGCAAAACTTCTAGCTTCGTTGATGTCCTTTTTATTATTATGGTTTTTTAAATTAATCCTGCTTTTTTAGTCAATTTAAGCGGATAACAAGGTACTTATAACAAGGTACATGGCTTTTAGCAAAAGATTCGGGTTATAACCAATTAAAATAGTAGCCACCCCTAAAACAAACCATCAAAAGTATAAGTTTATTATGACAACTCAAGTTTATAAATACAGTCAGCATCCAGATGTTCGCCCTTTTACTATTACCTTAACCGATGAGCAAACGGCAGGTCATGGTGACCACTGGCGCATCTTAACGGATAATATTGAGCAAGACGTTCCAAACTGGCTAAAAAGCTCAATTGACGATGCAACTATTGCTGCCGGTTTAAACCCAAATTTATCCAAAGACTCTTTACCTAATTTGCTTCTTTCTTGCAATGAAATGTGCCACATCAATCAAGTATTGGCAATGAAAGATGGTAATCCGCAGAACTTTATTAATGCCTTTCCTTGTGTTAATAGCCCTTACGGTCTAGTTTGTAAAGTTGACCGTATCATTGCCAATAATTCAACTCAAGATGCTGTACTACGTTTGGTCAGTGAAGATGGCAGTATTATTTACGCCTTCGATCAAATGTACACGGTTAATCAGCCGCTTTATCGTCAAGGTCAACACTATTTTGTTAACTTTAGTGCTTGGGCCTATTCTATTGAGAGTAGTAACAAAGAAGAGAGTATCTTGGTAGAAGACCCTGAAGCCATTCGATATCATCGTGCTTATAATGATATCGTAGCGAAGAACAATGGTGTCATCCCCGCTGACTTAGATCAACAAATTGAGCAGTGGCAATCTGATAGTGATGAAAAGTTAGCCCCTGTTGAAATTAATTTGGGCAATATGTGTGCTTACCTGTTTGGTGAGACATTGGGTCAAGAAGACGAAGCTTGGTGTCAAGGTCAAGTGCTTGGTAAGCAGCAACAAGCTTTGTATGATCGGGAGTTAACCGTATTCGACATCGCCATATTAAGAGAACCTGATGCTGACCCTTTTGTGGTTCGCGTGGCTACACCTACTTCAGAAGCTGTTAAAACGATTGAAGTAAATGATTATGTTCAAGCCAATATTTGGCTACAAGCTGCTATCTATTATGAGAACCAAACCATTTAACTCCTATAATTTAATAGCTTTTATAACTTAATAGTTTTAAAACCAATTAATCTTTATAGCTTTTAAAGCAAATAACTAGGGCGTGTGGAACATTCGACCATGGCACTGGCGGAGACTATTTTTTAGTCAATATGCAGTGAAATTTTTGACGCTTAGTCATTCTAAGTTAGAAAATTTCGCCATATATTGGCAAAAAAGAGTCCCGCCCCTTCGGGCTGATACTAAAATCGCCCCAGACGTTGTTACAAACCTAGCCAAGGTCTAGACATTAGCGTCAGTTTGCGCCTAGTCTGGAACGATTTTAGCTATCAGCAGTGCTAATTTGCGAATGTTCCACACGCCCTAATTAACCTTTAAAAATAACCGTTTAAACTTTTCTTTATTTTAGTA
>NZ_JAGLBC010000233.1 GCF_018260395.1 Psychrobacter sp. | reverse complement strand
TAATAATTAACGGTTAGACGTTATTCCAAAAGCTTTATAATCTAATAGATGCTTATTTATTGTTATAAGTTTATCGTTTAATTTAATGATTTATCTAGCTAGTTTTAAATAATTTTTAACTAAGGAATTTAATACATGTCAAACAATGAGGCTAATAATAGTAAAAATAGCAATTTTGAAAATGGACTTAAAGTGCGTACACAAGTGATGGGAGAAGCTCATGTTCAGCGCTCTTTGAACTCAGCAACACCTTTTACACAGCCTTTGCAAGATTGGATCATTGAACATGCTTGGGGCAGCACTTGGCAAGATGATGAAATATTGCCACTTAAATATCGCTCATTAATTACCATTGCTTTTTTGATTGCCCAAAAAAGTCCCAATGAGTTAAAAGGTCATGTTAGAGGGGCCATAAATAATGGTGCGTCTGTAGAAGAGATACGTGAGGTGCTAATGCATAGCCTTCCGTACTGTGGTGCACCTGCCGCTCAAGAAGCATTCCGAGCAGCCATTGACGCATTAACAGAGTTAGGTATTGATTTGCAGCACCCATAAAACTTAATAGTTTGGTTGATATTTGGGCTGATAGCTTCTATAGAGTGATACATAAAACTTAATCTTAAAAAGACTTAAACTAAAAAAGACTTAATCTAATTCAAATACACCCTAGTCTAAACTTGGGGTTGAATTATCCGCTGTTAGACTAATATCTGATATAATAAGACCACTTATTTTTATAATTTAAAAAATCATTAAACCCTTCTACCTTTAGGTAATTCCTAATGGTATTAAGGGTTAGGACAGAAGCTGATTATGACAACTACAGTGCAAACTTTCGTGCCAAATGCAGCACCAAAACCAAAAAAAGCGTTAAAAGGTGAAAAACTGCGCGGCTATGACAAAGTGGCTCGTATTCCAATTAAAGTTATACCCACCGTACAGGCGCCTAAAAAGCCTGACTGGATTCGCGTTAAAATGTCATCACCGGCTGAGGTGGATCGTATTAAGAAGACCCTTCGTAAACAAAAGCTTTATACCGTTTGTGAAGAGGCCGCCTGCCCCAACCTTCCGCAGTGTTTTGGAGATGGTACGGCAACCTTTATGATTATGGGTGATATTTGTACCCGCCGTTGCCCGTTTTGTGATGTGGCTCATGGTAGACCCAATGAGCTTGATAAAGACGAGCCTCGCCATACAGCAGAAACCATATTGGGTTTAGGTCTTAAATATGCAGTGATAACTTCTGTAGACCGTGATGATCTAAAAGATGGTGGTGCCCAGCATTTCGTTGATGTGATTAATGAATCTAAAGCTTTAAGTCCTAATTGCTTAATTGAAATCTTAGTTCCTGATTTCCGAGGACGTATGGATGTGGCATTAGATTTATTGACTGAAACTGCGCCCGATGTGTTTAACCATAATATCGAAACAGTGCCTCGTCTTTACAAGGCTTTTCGCCCTGGTTCTGATTATCAGCATTCCTTAGACTTATTAAAGCACTATAAGGCGCGTCGTCCTGATATTGCAACCAAATGCGGCTTTATGGTCGGCCTAGGTGAAACTGAAGAAGAGATTTATGCCTTACTTGATGATTTAAAAGCACATAATGTTGATATGATTACTATCGGTCAGTACTTACAACCGAGTAAGAACCATGCGCCTGTTGACCGCTATGTACATCCTGATGAGTTCCAACGTTATATGGATTATGGTAAAAAGATTGGCTTCTTTAGCATTTGGGCAGGACCTATGGTTCGCTCAAGCTATTTTGCAGACCGTCAGTTCTATGGTGAGGACTGCCCTGCACCTATTCGTAGTAAAAAAGCTTTAGAAGCTGAAGGTAAACTTGGCTGCTAAGTAACATTTTATTCAATAAGTTTAAAAAAAAGGAGGGCTATTTGAGATAGTCCTCCTTTTTATTTTTACTTGTTTTATCTATTCAATAAAAACCATTATTTAGTCAAAACCACTTAAGTATAATCAACTAAATAGTAGTCACTTGAATGGGCTTATGGTTTGATTTATTAGCAT
>NZ_JAGLBC010000232.1 GCF_018260395.1 Psychrobacter sp. | reverse complement strand
AGGTCGCTAAGCTTTAAGAGATTTTATGTGCTTATCCCGAATTCAGGTTACATAGAAAAAACCAGATACACGGGGTATCTGGCTTGTTTTAAATCATCAACCTATTTTAGGACGAGACATTGAGCTCGTTTTATTTGTCTCCAACATTGTATTTCTCTACAGTTTGTAAAGCTTGTCATAATAGTATTGAGTGGCAACCTCAGTCTTTACAATATGATATCTACATTGGTCAGGCTAGCACCTGTTTTAATCTAAAGATTCAGTCTGCTACGCCTCATTTGAGCTATATACGCTCCGCCATCATTGCTTTTAAATACAAAGAACAAGTCGATGCCTTACCAGTTTTGGTTCATGCATTGCAGCAATTAGCAAGACCGCATGGCTGTCATGCAGGTAATAGTGTTATTGTCCCTACGCCAACCACTTCTAACCGGTTAAAAAAACGCGGCTACGACCCAGTTTCTGTTCTTGCCTATTATTTGTCTAAGCATTGGCAAATTCCTGTATGGCAAGGCGTCGATCGGGTTGATGATGTCATTAGTCAGCAAGGTCTAGATAGGCATGAACGGCAAGCCAATATAAGCGATGCTTTTCATGTTAACTCATCACCTGAAGTAAAACGATTGCTCTTATTCGATGACGTAGTAACCACTGGGGCTACGCTATCTGCAATTGCTAGTACCTTGATTCAGACGTATCCTAATGCAAAAATCTCTGCATATTGCGTGTCCCATGGAAAATAAACCTGCATAGTTCATAAAAATAAGCTACTATCCGTTATTAAAATTTACTTAATTGATATATAAGTTTTATTATTTACCAATTTTAAATGAATAAGCTAATTTCAAAGTTATTTGATATTAGTAACGGGCAGCTATGGATGGCAACAGCTTTATCACTCTCTCAAATACAGCAGCAAGACCTAGGATTAATGGAAGTTTTGGTAGCGCTACTTTTATTCAGTAGCGCTGCACTAGGTTATGCTGCCATACAGACTCGTGCTATAAGCAGTACAACTGACTCTGCTAAACGGCTTCAGGCGGTTATGTTATTAAATGAAACTTTAGAGCGAATTCGAGCCAATAGCCAGTCTGAGGATTTGGCTATTTATCAAGCATATTTTAATGTTAAGGAAGGACTTGAGTCCACAAACTGTTTGTTAGAACAAGGTTGTAATGCAGCACAAGTGGCTAGAAATGATGTGTCAAATCTAAAAAGTCAGGCAGGGTCTAACGGATTTAATCTAGGTATGGTTGACTGTCCGACAACCATTTCTATAAAGAGCTTACAGTCAAAATGTCTTATTGTGGCTTGGAATCAGACCTTAGCAGGATTAGCCACAAGTGCCTATGATAATAAGAACTCAGTGCAAAGTACTTCTATCAAATGTCTTACCACTAAAGGCGAGTATGCAAAGAATGCAGATTGTGTCTTCGTTGAGATGTATTAATGATAGTCAAAGAGCTGCTAATTAAAAATTGCCACACTATACAAGCCAATAACACTAAAAATAACACTAAGTCTAAGTCTAAGTCTAAGTCTAAAAACGACCCTAACGATTTAGTAAGTTTAACTGAGCATGGCTTTACATTAATTGAGCTGATGCTATCCATGAGTTTGGGATTATTAATAAGTGCAGCGGCCTTTCAATTATTTACCCATAGTATAAGTAGTCAAAGGTTGCAACAGTCTATGTCTGATGTTCAAGATGTTGCGGTCTTTGGATTTAATGCTATGTCTAAAGAGATTGCTCATGCCAATTTGGGGGCTTCATATCCGATGCGACAAAATAGTGCTTGGACTGGTATTGTTTTGACTGGCTCTGAACAAGGCGAACAAATAACCAAAGAAGGTTTACCGATTAAGGTAGGTAACTTAAGAGGAGTAAGAGGAATTGAATCTGAATGGCTCACCAGAAATAATGCTGGTCCTAGTAATATAGTTGCCCGCACTAAAAGCGATCAACTTACCATACAATACCGTGCACCCTATAATAGCTATGATTGTGAGGGACGACATATAGAACAAGGCGATATCGGTGTTTGTCAACATAGTTGTCACCTTTTTACGAACTAGGCGACTCTCATC
>NZ_JAGLBC010000231.1 GCF_018260395.1 Psychrobacter sp. | reverse complement strand
TCTTTATAATAAACCCAGTTAAAAAGGATAAATACAATGAATCAGCCTAATGACAACCCTAATTCTAACCCCAATTCTAATCAAGCCAAGGACAAAACCTTTCATATAGCTACCAGCAACCTTTTGAACTTCGCTTTGCCTCAGCGTAATTATTACCCAAATTCGCAGCCGTATAGTGAGTCTGAGTATCAGCATAAGCTTACTGGCTTATTTGGATTATTAAAAAATGCTAAGTCAGATATTTATGCTTTTCAAGAAGTATGGGATGAAAAGGCATTGCAAGATTTGGCTGTCATGCTCGGATTTGAACCTTCACAAGTATTAGCCCCTATGGCCAGTAATGACCCTTCTAGCAAGTTAACATTAGGGCAAGGCGCTCAGAACACGCCAGCCTTAGGACTTATTACTAAACATAAGATATTATACTGGCAATTGCTGACTGATTTTCCAGAATTAGCTGTAATTGATATTCCTGATGAAGGGCTGTATAAAAGCTTTAACCGACCGCCTCTAGTGGCTACTCTAGAAGTATATGGTCAACCTATAACTGTGTTGACGGCTCATCTAAAAAGTAAAAGACCACAATACTTAAGGGACGAACATGGTAACGCCCTTGAGGATTACGATGACCCTTTTGTACGCGTACGCGCCAAATTAAGAAGCTTATGCATGCGCGCTGCTGAAGCTGCAGCTTTAAGATTATTCATGATTGAATTATTACATAATACCCGTCATCCACTAATTTTATTGGGCGATATGAATGATGTGACCGACAGTGTGACTACACAATTATTGGCAGAAACGAGTGAGGTTATCTATGACAAAGCTATGCGAGATGTGGCATTGTTTGATGCAGCACGAGTTCAAACCAGTTATGGCTGGATGAAGGACGTGGCATATACTCATCTATATCAGGGTATGCCTGAAGTTATTGACCAGTTATTTGTATCAGAAGAATTTTTAGTAGATGGTAAGTTTTCACTTGGTGAAGTAGAACGTGTTGACTACTTTAATGACCATTTAAAACAAGATTTTCATGATAGATGTACAGATCATGGCATTGTACGAGCTAAGATAAAATTAAAGTAATGAGTATCTAAAATAAAAGTTAACTATTGCTTAGTTTTTGAATTTACAATATTAAATTTAATTATAAAGCTATGAAAAATTGTTTCTTTATGTTAATTTAGGTAATAGCACTAATATAGCTTTAATGTATCAAGTTATTAAGCTATCAGCTAATTACAATCGACAATATAAATTTAATTTAGTGACTCTATAATTTATTGAATTATATCTATTAAGGTTTTTTGTAACGTTATAAAAAAACTGGTGCCATATTAAATTAAATAATGTCGAGTTTTTGGCCTTTCAAGCTTAAATGTTCACCTAGAAACTACATATGCATGAAGGATGTTATGAATTGATTAATGATGTTTTTAAAGACTCTGAATTAGCTAAAAATATTGTACCTAATAAATTTAAGCATACTAGTAAACAGGGTAGAATTCGTCGCCAAAAGTTACTAATGGCTGCAAAAAAGCTTAGTGAAACACGCAATATAAGAGACATCACATTGGCTGATGTTTGTGAACAGGCGGGAATACCTAGAGCATCTGCTTATCATTTCTTTCCTAATGTTGATTCTATATTTTTAGCGCTTCGCTATCTAAATTATATTGAAACTTTCCAAGTATTAGAGAAAGTTGAAGTTTCAAAATTTGATCGATGGCAAGATTATGTTGCTGAGATACTAAAGCAGTCGGTTAAATTGTTTAATAATGATATTACCAAAAACAAGCTAATGTATGGCTCAAAAACTCCGGATTTCGATAATAGTGAGTACGATGAGCAAGTTAATATAAATATGATGGGGATGATCGTAGGTAAACTATCTGCTCATTATAATATGTCGAGTTTTAAAGATATTGATGAAAAATTTTTGGTAGTTTATAGCATGGTACATAGCATATTTGCTTTATCTTTCAGACAATATGATGAGATTACCGATGAGATGGGTCGTGAAGCTATTATCGCTTCAATAGCCTACTTGCGATACTATTTACCTGAAGAGTTGCCTTTATTATAAATA
>NZ_JAGLBC010000230.1 GCF_018260395.1 Psychrobacter sp. | reverse complement strand
GGGCGATTTTAGTATCAGCCCGAAGGGGCGGGACTCTTTTTTGCCAATATATGGCCCAACATTTTAAAAGCTGTTCTAACTTAGAATGACTAAGCGTCAAAAATTTCACTGCATATTGACTAAAAAATAGTCTCCGCCAGTGCCATGGTCGAATGTTCCACACGCCCTAAGGTTGAAGTCTACTAGACTCAATTAAATTAAATTAAATTATTCAAATTTAATAAAATTACAGGGCGTAATGATTAATTACTGTTTTTAATAGCATTCGTTTTAGTAATGTCATACACCACTGCATTAAAGCTGCCATCACTCATTACGACTGTAACAAAATTGCCTTTTTCAAGGGTATGCACAGAATTCAGATACGTGTCCTCTGCATTTTTTACAAAGGCATAGCCTTGATCTAGTAAGCGGGCAGGGTTTTGAATTAATACTACTTGTTGATAATAACGTATCTGCTGGGCTACATCATTGAGTAGTTTATGGCTATTATTTTTAGTAGTTATATAAAATCGTTCGATCGAATCTTTGGTTTTTGAAAGTTGATTGTAGCTGGTTTGTTGTATACGCTGCATATTACTTTCAGTTGTTATCTTAACTTCGCGTAATTCAAATTTTGCATGTTGTTTGATGTTATTAAAATGTTGATCCGTTAAATGTTGCCAATGTTGTAAGTTATGGCTACTTAAACTTTGGATAGCTGTAAAATACCGGTCTGATGACATAGCAGCTTGGGTTAAATGCTGCTGGCTGATGCGTTGAATGGCATCGGCATAGCTTTGGGTACGCTGCATTAAGCTCGTAAGATGGTTAATAATGCCTGCAATGACTTTAGAGGGAGTGTCAAAACTAGTATGAGCCACTTCATCTAAAATGACTGAATCGCGTTCATGACCAATACCTACCCAAACAGGGATGGGTTGCTCAGCGACTAAAGCTGCAAGCTCATAGTCATTCAAGTAGGCCAAATCACCAACGGCACCACCACCCCGAATGATAACCATGATATCTGGGTCATGATCATACTGTTTTTTAAAGGTTAGCATTCCTTTAGAAATAGCTTGACGTATCTCTTTAGGAGCATGATTACCTTGGAAGGTAGCGTAGTGATAATGGAAGTGACAAGCATTGGTGCTTTGAAGTTTATCAGCATCTGCTCTAAAATCACCTAAACCCGCCGCCTTTTCAGGTGCAATAACTAAAACATGCTCAATATCAAATGGTGAAGGAATCTGTTTGTTTAAAGTGAGTAAACCCTCCCCACTTAAGCGTTCTAGCATAGCTGCGTATTGACGTGCCAAATCACCTAACGTGTAGCTAGGATCAATATCATTGATGGCCAATGAAAAACCATATAGGGGATGAAAACTGGCAGTAACGTTAAGTAGTACCGTTACATCTCGTTCAAGCTTCATGCCAGTGGCTCGTTCAAACTTAGCCAATACACGAGCTGCCTTAAATCGCCATAAATTACCTCGGCAGCTGGCGATGACTTTGCCGTCGTCATCTTTTTCGGCCAATTCAAAATAGTAATGGCCACCCTTACTCGATAAATTACGAATCTCTGCCTTTACCCAGACACTGTGCTGAAAAGTCTCTTTGATTACTAGCTCAACGGCGGCTAAATAATCACTTAATCTTAGCACGGTATTTTCAAGCTCTTGATCAAACGAGTCCTTAAATTCGTCAGTATCGAAAATATCTACATCAATGTCGCTATCCTGTGAGGATATAGTATCAAGGCGAGATAAATCTGGTTTAGGCATAATTTTTAGTCTTAGATGGCTTTTATTCTTAGATGAATGTTATTTTTTAGATAGTGCTAATTTTTTAATAGTGCTTATTATTAGATCGTGCTTAGGCTTAACTTTAAGCAAATGTATTTTGGATCAAAATTTAGAATTCTAATAGGATATCACTTAAGGGATTTATATTAGAGAATATATTTAAGGGATAATAATAAAGAGAACTTATTCTGGAGATCTTATTAAAAAGGTATTATTTAATCATATTTTGACACAAATCCCTAGCATAGGCGATCAAACTGACTTTATATACATTTTTATTCATAATTTCATTATAAGGCTATACATACTTATATTT
>NZ_JAGLBC010000229.1 GCF_018260395.1 Psychrobacter sp. | reverse complement strand
GTTATTTAAGGAAACGTTTTTTATGACACTTATTTAAATGGTTAAAACTGTTATAGCAGTATTGCATAACACTAATGCTATCCAGCTATAAGCAATATCTAGTTGTCAAAGGTACTCTTAACTTTAATATGTTGTCGGCGTATGCGCACTAACGATACGTGTCACCGTATCACACGGATTAATAAAGGTATGAGGCTTCATGGTGTCTATCACATAGCTATCACCTTCATTAAGTAAATAAGTATCCTCCTCGATTCTTATAATAATTTTCCCTTCTATTACCGTGCCAATCTCTTCACCCTCGTGAACTATTTTATCTTCCGTCGCACTGTTGGGCTGATAAGTTTCAATCAAAAAGCCAAGGTTCTTTGTCGTACTGCCACTATACACTTGCTTCAATGAGACTTTGCTATTTGGCTCACTAAGCTCTACCAAGTTCTCTGGTGTCACTACCACTCTTGGTTTAGGTTCCTGCCATTCATCACTAAAAAAAGTGGCTAAATCCGAGCCTAAAACTTCTAAAATCGATTTTAAAGTGTTAACAGCAGGACTTACCTTATTGCGCTCTATAGAACTAATTGAGGTATTCGTTAATCCAGCCAATGTTGCAAGTTTGCGCTGTGAATAGCCTCTGGTAAGACGAAGTTGCTTAATCTTTTTACCAATATCATCTGCTTTTGCTTCATTTTTATCTGAAGACATAATTATATTAGAGGTATCGCCATCATTAGAGGTATCGCCATTACTTTTTGAGTGATCATTCTCCAAGTTAGTTGCTTTAAAATTGTCATTATCTAAATTTTCAGTTTTTAAATTTCCAGTTTCTAAGCTCTCTGTTTCAAAATAGCCACTTTCATTTGAGAAATCCTGATCTTCAATCCCTTGACTTTTATTGGCGCATTTATCTATGCTGCTATTTTCATTGACGCTATCAACTTTGACACTATCAACTTTGATGCTTGTATCGTACTTTTCTCTTTTATTGCCATGCTTAGTTTCAGGACGTTCGAACTCAGCTAGGTCAACTTGCTGTTTATCTGCTTTTTTAGTCGTCTTTTTTGCTGGCATGATGAATGAATTCCGTAAATAAAAATTTTGATAAGTTATCATTTATATAATTTAACTCAGGATGCCATTGCACACCTATCAAAAATGGATGGTCTATCGCACTAATTGCTTCTACCAACCCATCTGGTGCCAACGCTTCAACGAACAGGCGATTGCCAACATCGCGAATGGCTTGTTTGTGTAGAGAGTTTACATGCCATTTGGTGCCAAATTCTGACAATCTACCTTCGGATTGAATGTTTACATCGTGAACCGTTTGATATTGAACATCTAAAGGCTGACTTTTATCTTCGAGATGAGGCTCAAAGTAGCTTCCTACCTCACGCCAATCTGGATGCAATGTACCTCCAAAGTAGACGTTCATCTCTTGCAATCCGCGACATATCGCCAACAATGGCGTACCTGACTTATCAGCATGCGCTAATAATTTAAAACTCAGTTCATCTCGGCCTAAATCTTGCAATTGTTCTAAATGAGTTGCTCCATAACGGCTCGGCGCTACATTGCTATAGCTACCAGTTAATACAATGCCATCAATAAGATCTATTAGAGCGTTAAAGTTTTCACTTTCAGCTGACACGTTAGGCAGTATTATGGGATTACCCCCATAATAATTTATGGCATCAATATACTTTTGATATACAGCTTGAGAAGGCTGGCCATCAATGAGTTTGTGACAACTCACTATGGCAATATTTGGTCTATTATTTTGCATAATTTAGTCCTCAATTCTAAAGTATTAAAGCTTGACCATGATGACATGTCTTAAAACTTAATAATATTGGCTATAATTTATCACATTATAGATTAGAATGTAAACTATATCTCTCTAATATCATATTTTTAGTATAAAAACTCTAGCTATGATGCATATATATTATTTTACACAATTTATTTGACAACTTTATCTTTCAGTCCTATATTAAATCATACAAACAAAAATTAGCTAAATTAAATGTTACTAAATAATTTAAAACTTTTGTTATGTTAATAGCGTCATCTTTTTATAAGATCATCACTTTAATCAAATTTTGGCTTCAGTTTAAAAATTTAGAATGAATTTATAG
>NZ_JAGLBC010000228.1 GCF_018260395.1 Psychrobacter sp. | reverse complement strand
CCAATATAAATCTCATCGTAAGGCACGTTATGCTTTTCTAGCCATGTCATAATAATTGGTAAGGTATGCTTATTGATTTTGCCAGTATTACCTTCAAAAGTACGCATATTACGACTTGTACTTATAATAATAGTAAACCCATCTTCATAATATTGACGCAGCTTTACAATCAGATCTATATTGGGTTTCGCATTGACATAATCCCCATTTGAGGTAAATGACAGCGTATTATCTAAATCGAATATCAATCTTTTCAAGATACATCCTTAAAGCGAATTTTAAAGTATTATTTTTATTATTTGTTTATAACAAAAGGTATAACAGAAAGTATGCAATGTTTATAAAATAGATTAAAGATACATCAGTGTAATGAAGCTTTACGAAATGTATCTATGAATCTTATGGGTTTGAATCAATTCATTAACGAACCTAAACTATGATTTTATTGGTTATATCTTATTTAGTGATACAACTTTTAATTGGATACCGCTCATATTTATTATCATAATAAAATTTAAGTTAGCTTCATATCAGTTGAATAAAATTTAATCAACTTTAAAAATTTCTGGACTTAACAGCATTTATATTTATTTGTGAAAAATGACCTTATAATCAATTATAAGCTGCAACATTCTCGATACAACTTGATCTAAATTAGTTTGTTTTAAAGGGATGAGATAAGTTAAAGCCTTACAAAAAATTTCAATCTACATTTTTTTATTAAAATAATATTGTTATTGAGTTAGTTTATTTTTTACCTTCATCTTATTTTTTAGAGACTTGGAGTCTTTATGAGAGCTTTAACTTATCACGGTGCTAAAGATGTTCGGGTTGATAATGTGCCAGACCCTAAACTGCAAGAAAAAGACGATGTTATCTTACGTGTAACGGCTACCGCAATTTGTGGCTCAGATCTTCACTTATACCGTGGCAAAATGCCCGGCACTGAAGAGGGCGATATTTTCGGTCATGAGTTTATGGGTGTGGTTGAAGAAGTAGGCTCTGAAGTTACTGCTGTTAGAAAAGGTGATAGAGTTATCATTCCTTTTGTGATTGCTTGTGGCAGTTGTTTTTTCTGCCAACATGACCTAATGGCCGCTTGTGAGACAACGAATACAGGACCAGGAGCAGCGATTAATAAAAAAATAATTCCACCACCAGCTGCCCTATTTGGTTATACCCATCTATATGGTGGCGTTCCAGGTGGACAAGCAGAGTATGTGCGAGTGCCTAAAGGTAATTTTGGCCCATTTAAAGTCCCTGGCTCGCTTTCTGATGAAAAAGTTTTATTTTTGACAGATATTTTACCGACAGCGTGGCAAGCGGTGACCAATGCCAATATCACCAAAGGCTCAACGGTTGCGATTTATGGTGCTGGTCCTGTCGGATTATTATCAGCAGCCTGCGCCAAAATGCTTGGTGCCGAGCAAATATTTATGGTTGACCATAATGACTACCGCTTGCAATATGCCAAAGATACTTATGGTGCGATTCCAGTTAATTTTGATAAGGTGGATGCAGCTGAATTTATTATCGAGCAAACCAAAGGTCATCGCGGTGTGGACGGCGTAATTGATGCTATTGGATTTGAAGCCAAGGGTAGTATGATAGAAACCATAATGACTAATTTAAAAATTGAAGGTTCAAGTGGTGCTGCATTACGTCAATGTATTGCAGCTGTTCGCCGCGGTGGTGTCGTGAGTGTTCCCGGCGTTTATGCAGGACCTATCCATGGATTCTTGTTTGGTGATGCCTTTGACAAAGGATTAACTTTTAAAATGGGTCAAACCCATGTTCATAAGTATTTGCCACAGCTGTTGGAATATATTGAAAATGGTGATTTATCACCCGAAGCAATTATTACTCATCGTATGAATTTATCTGATGCAGCCAAGGGTTATGAAATCTTTGAAAAACGCGAAGAAGAATGTCGTAAAGTTATTTTAACGCCTTAAATATTTAATTTATTCAAAAATTGACTTTTTCTAAGTTAATAGTTACTAAGGTTAATAGTTACTAAGGCTAATAGTCATTAAGGTTAATATCCATTAAAGCTATAAATTTGAGATAATGTCTAAATAAATAAGTCCTAGCCTATTTTTAGACTGGGACTTTTTTAATGCGAATCTTTAAAGCAAGTTATTTAA
>NZ_JAGLBC010000042.1 GCF_018260395.1 Psychrobacter sp. | reverse complement strand
AGTTCTTTAGTTAGTTTTATTGTTAGGTCTATAAGATAACGCTGATTTGCTTTATAATTGTAGTTATATGGGCGTTAAATACCCCTTTTATGCCTAGTAGAGTATTAATTTTTTTAGCACAGTTAAATTTATCTGTTGTTAATCAACTTCTATAAGCTTGATTTGATTAAATTTTAAGTACATTATTGTAATTTCTACTACGCCTAATATTTCAGTTTCTTATTAATAGAGTCACTATGTCTCAATCGTCTGCTACTTCTCGTCTTATCCATTATATTGTTTCCATATTGACAGGCATTCTTGCCTTGTTACTCATATTGGTATTGGCATTACCTATTGGATTCTATGGGATGGCCATGTACATAACGCCAAGTTTACCTGATATCTCCGATATCAAGTCTTCAAATCTGGAAATGCCTTTGCAGATTTATAGCAGAGACGATAAGTTGATTGGTCAATATGGCAACCGTATGTCATTACCTGTCACCTATGAACAGATTCCAAAAGACTTTATCAACGCATTCTTGGCTGCTGAGGATTCGTCATTTTACGAGCATAGTGGTATTAGTATTAAAGGTTTAGGTCGCGCTGTTACTGAGATTATCACTGATGACGATAGCCAAACGGGTGGCTCTACTATTACCATGCAGGTAGCGAAAAACTACTTCTTAAGTCCAGAGCGTTCATTTAGTCGTAAATTAACTGAGCTATATTTAGCACGTAATATCGAAGATAAGTTAAGCAAACAAGAGATTCTGACGCTCTACGTTAACAAAATTTATATGGGTGAAGGCGCATATGGGATTCGTGCGGCCGCCAAAAAGTATTTTAGTAAATCACTAGAAAAACTGACCATTGCTGAAATGGCTACACTAGCAGGTTTGCCTAAAGCCCCTTCACAAAATAACCCAGTCTCTAATCCTGAAGAATCATTAAAGCGTCGAAACTGGATTTTAGGACGGATGTTAGAGTTAGGGCATATTACCCAAGCCCAGTATAACGATGCTGTTAAACAGCCTATTGGCGTTCATCTATACAAAGAGAAGTTAGATGTGAACATGCCTTATTTGGCTGAGATGACTCGCAGCGCGCTAGTAGACCGCTATGGTGAAGAAGTGGTTAACGCTGGTTGGCGAGTAAAGCTTACTGTTGATAGCGTAGACCAAAGAGCTGCAGACACCGCCATCAAAAAAGGTCTAATTGGCTATGATCGTCGTCACGGCTGGCGTGGCGCTGAGGCTAATGGTAAGCCTTTAGCAAATTTCAAAGCCTATTCTAATATGTTGCCGGCTAAAGTTACTGAAATAAGTGGCCGTAGTTTTCAAGCTCAATTACAAAATGGTCAAGTGGTAACTGTGCCTTGGTCCGGAATGAGCTGGGCAAAAGAATATCTTGATGCTAACCGTATTAAAAGATTCCCCAATAGTGCAGCAGATATTGTTAAAAAAGGCGATATTGTACGTTTAATTGCCAATGAAGATAAGACATCATGGCGTTTAACTCAAGTACCTAAGATTCAAGGTAGTTTTGTTGCCTTAGACCCTGAAACAGGTGCTATTAGAGCCTTAGTGGGTGGTTTTGATTTTCAGCAAAGTAAATTTAACCGAGCTACTCAAGGTTGGCGTCAACCAGGCTCAACAATTAAGCCTTTAAATTATTCTGCAGCTCTTGAAAAAGGTTATCGTCCTGATAGTATAATTTCCGATGGCCCATTACGTATTGGCGACTGGCAACCTAAGAACTCTGATAATCGATTCTATGGCAATATGACCATTAGACGTGGCCTTATCTTATCTCGTAACTTAGTATCTATTCGACTGTTACAAGCTGTAGGTACTGCCGAAGCTCGCCAGCTATTGGATCAATTTGGTTTGGATAAAGAAAAATTACCAACTACCTTATCTTTGGCATTGGGCGCCGGTCAAGCAACACCTTTACAGATGGCAACTGCTTATGCCACTTTTGCCAATGGTGGCCACCGCATACAGCCCTATTTTATTGACCAAATCTACAATTATAAAAACGAACTACTATATTTAGCCAATCCGCAACGAGCTTGTGCGCTATGTTTTAACAATGATTTGAAGAAGATAAACGAACAGCAAATTGCAGACTTTAAAAAACAAACAGACTCTGAAATTGAGCTGCGCGAAAAAGCCTTAAAAGTACTACAAGAAGATCCTAAGTTAATAAAAGCTACAAATGACAAAGAAAAACCCGAAGGTGAAACTGCTAAGAATACAGAGTTAGCTGACAATGCAGATGCTACCGATAATACAGATGCTACTAAAAACAAAGATAAAAAACAGACTGAACTTGAGGCTAAGCAGTCGCTACAAGCCACGGTTGAGTCTATACGCTATGATGCAGGTCCTCTGTCAGACCGTTTGAAACCGGTTCCGATAGCTTACCAAATGGCTGATCAGGCGCCACGTATTCTAAAACCAGCTGTGGCTTATGAAATGGCGAATATGCTACGTTCAGTTATCCAAAGTGGTACTGCAACACGAGCCAAAGCATTAGGTCGTAGCGATGTCGGTGGTAAGACAGGGACCACTAACGAGATGAAGGATGCTTGGTTTGCAGGCTTCCATCCTACTCATGTATCCATTGTTTGGCTAGGATTTGACCAACCTTCTACTTTAGGAAGAAGCGAATATGGTGGGATCGCGGCTTTACCAATTTGGGTAGAATATATGCGTACTGCCCTGAAATCTGTACCATATCAATGGGTTAGCACAAATAACTTGGCGAAATCTGAACTTAAGAAACAACAAGTAGTGAACTTATCAAACGATCCTAAAAAAGGTAAAGTAGATTACAGCAATAAAATCACCAACTATAAGGTGACTGGTAATGCAGGTATTATTCCGCCTAGAGCAGCGTTGACACAAAGAAAGCCACCTGAGCCAGTTGAGTTACCCAACGATACCACTGCTGACCCTAATGCAGCTATAAAACCAGAACCTATTAAAGTTCCTGAAAAGACTGAAAATAAAATTAATGAAAAAAAACCAGAGACGGTTAAAGCAGACTAAGACCTAACGTTGTAATAACCGCTTAAATGCATGACTTGTTATAGTGGTTACTATAGATTTCAGTACTTATTATAAATTTTCCAGATCCAAAAGCGTTATTCTACAATAGCGCTTTTGTTTTATGTTTTAACCCGCCAAAGTTGTCATTTTACTCGTCCTTATTAAATATCAAACTTTAGCACCAACAGCACTAGGTTTACGTCCTAGCCAGCAGGAAAATGTATGACTACCAATCACAAGCACCCTTCAAACGCAGCAACCCTTTCAGACACTCATAATATCGTGGTTACAGCGCTTTATAAGTTTACTCGATTCAATGATTATGAGAGTTACCGTGAGCCCTTACGTAAACTCATGATAGACAAAGGCGTACGTGGTACGCTACTACTGGCGTCTGAAGGCATTAATGGAACCATTTCTGGTGACCGGGCTGGTATCGATGCGGTACTAGACTACATTCAACAAATACCCGCCATTGGGGCTTTAGAATATAAAGAGTCTTTTACTGATACACAGCCTTTTTTTCGTTCCAAGGTAAAACTTAAAAAAGAGATTGTCACCATGGGCGTGGAAGGCATTGACCCTTTACAGTCAGTAGGTCGTTACGTAAAGCCTAGCGAATGGAACGACTTAATCAGCGATCCGGAAGTTGTATTGATTGATACCCGTAATGATTATGAAGTCCAAATAGGCACTTTTAAAAATGCGATTAATCCAAAGACTGAAACCTTTCGTGAATTTCCCGACTATGTCAAAAAGGAACTAGACCCTAGCAAACATAAAAAAGTTGCCATGTTCTGTACTGGGGGCATTCGATGTGAAAAATCCACCGCTTATTTGCGTGAACAAGGATTTGATGAGGTCTATCATTTGGAAGGTGGGATTTTAAAGTATTTAGAAGAAGTACCTGCTGAGCAATCATTGTGGGAAGGTGACTGCTTTGTTTTTGACAATCGTGTGGCTGTTAACCATAGTCTAGAAAAGAGTGACTATGACCAGTGCTATGCTTGCCGTATGCCAATCACCGAAGAGGACAAGCTGCATCCTGCCTATGTTAAAGGGGAATCTTGCCCCCACTGTATTGATAAAGCAACTGAAGAGCAACGTGCTAGATTCCGTGAGCGTCAACGTCAAATTCAGTTGGCCAAAGAGCGTGGTGAGGCGCATATTGGTGCAGATGTTAAAGACGTTATTGAAACTCGTAAGCAGCAAAAGCTACAAGCGAAGTTAGAACAGCAGCAAGATTAGTTTTAGGTTTGGTGGATGTTTGAAATTAGCTAATAAAAATGCCCGTCATTTATTGACGGGCATTCTTATTACTAGAGCTTTTACGAGACGACTACTTTAGTGTGGTTCTCTATTGTTCTATTCTTCTACCCACACACCGTTACGCCAGTAAACTCCCCAATGGGTGGCTTTGCCAGTCTTTGGGTTCTCAGAACCTATATATTGCTCTTTTTGTTTGCGTGACCAGCGTAAGATAGTGGGGTTGCCCTCAGGATCTTCATCTGGTCCTTTAAAGAGATACTGAAACTTCTCATCCATTTGATCTTTAATTTCTCGTAATTCAGACAGCTTAGGGGGTCGTGTTTCGCGAACCTTTGGGAATTTAGATGCCGCCAAGAACAAGCCAGCCGCACCTTCTCGCAATATAAAATGATCTTCATGCTTGGTTGATTGCAACTGTGGCATGTCGATAGGATCCATTCGCGGTGGCGCAGGCTCACCATTTTTTAAAACTTTGCGGGTGTTGTCACATTTCTCACAAGCAAAGTAAGGGCCAAAACGGCCTGTCTTTAGCTCCATCTGACCATCACATTTATTACAATCAATAGTGGGTGCATCAGAGCCTGGTACTTCAAACTTACCTTCTTCCAATAGGTAACCATCACAATCTGGATTATTACCACAGATATGTAGTTTTAAACCACCATCGACTATATAGCCATCCATTGCCGTACTGCATTTAGGACAGCGTTTTTTCTCCATCAACTCTTTAACTTCAGCTGATTCATCGATTTCACTGTCGTCTAAATTGGCGAAAGCTTCCACTGGCATTAAGTTTTTAGTACCTTTGCAACGCTCTTTTGGTGGCAGGTTATAACCTGTACAGCCTAAGAATACCCCAGTTGAGCCATTGCGTAACTGCATCGGTCTATCACACAAGTTACAATGTACGTCTGGCACATCCGTAGGATCATTAGGACGCATACCGTCTTTTTCTTTGGCGTTTTCAAGTTTATTTTTAAAATCACCATAGAAATCATCAAGAACTGCTTTCCAATCTTGGTCACCATGGGCCACATGATCTAATTCATTTTCAAGCCCTGCAGTGAAGGTATAATCCATTAATTCTGGGAAACTTTCTGTCAAACGATCAGTTACAATGTCACCCATTTTTTCGGCGTACAAACGTTTGTTTTCTAATCGTACATAACCACGGTCTTGAATGGTAGATATAATCGAAGCATAAGTTGAAGGACGACCTATGCCTTTTTTCTCAAGCTCTTTTACCAAACTGGCCTCAGTATAACGTGCTGGTGGCTTAGTAAAATGTTGACTGGGATCAAGCTTAATCAAGTTCAGCTCGTCACCTTGCTTCACATTCGGTAATAACGTGTCGTCAGTTTTTGCTGGAGGCATAACTTTGGTATAACCATCAAATGTCATGGTACGACCACGTGCTTTTAATTCAACATTACCTGCTTCAACCAACAAATTCACTGATTTATATTTGGCTGGTAACATCTGACATGCTACAAACTGACGCCAAATTAACTCATAAAGTCGAATCGCATCTCGCTCTACGCCTTTTAATTGAGTCGACTTAAGATTGGCATTGGTCGGGCGTATCGCTTCGTGAGCTTCCTGTGCATTGAGTTTGCTACCATAAAAATTTGGCTTTTCTGGCAAATATTTACTGCCAAAACTATCTTCAATAAAGCCCCGTACCCCTTTCAACGCATCAGCAGATAAGAAGGTAGAGTCGGTACGCATGTAAGTAATGTGACCTGCCTCATACAGACGCTGTGCCAACATCATGGTTTTCTTTACCGGAAAGCCTAAACGAGTACTGGCCGCTTGCTGAAGTGTCGATGTAATAAAGGGCGCACTCGGTTTAGACTGAGTTGGTTTTTCTTCACGCTCTTTCACCACGTAATTGGCTGATTTTAAAACCTCAAGTACAGCGTCAGTTTGCTCTTTATTACCGAGTTTTAGAGGGTTACCATCTTGCTTAACCGCCTCTAAACGAATAGGCGTGTCTTTTTCCACATTGGCATTGCCATCGCCTTTCATGGTGGTGTCAGCATAGATTTGCCAATACTCTTCAGGTATAAAAGCACGAATTTCACGCTCGCGTTCTACCACCAATCGAGTCGCTACTGACTGAACACGACCTGCTGATAAGCCTCGAGCAATCTTTTGCCATAACAATGGCGATACCATAAATCCCACAACTCTGTCTAAGAATCGACGAGCTTGCTGAGCATTTACTCGGTCAATATCCAGTTTACCTGGCTGCTTAAACGCATTTTGAATGGCTGTTTTGGTAATTTCGTTGAATACCACACGTTGATATTTACTGTCATCACCACCAATGACTTCACGTAAATGCCAAGCAATGGCTTCCCCTTCTCTATCCAAATCCGTTGCTAGATAGATCTTATCGGCATCTTTAGCCAGCGACTTTAATTCTTTGATAACTTTGGTTTTACTAGGCAGAACTTCATATACTGCCTTCCAGCCATGCTCAGGGTCAATACCCATTCTACGCACCAAAGCTTGTTGCGCTTTTTCTTCTTTAGAAAATCCTCCATCAGCAGCTTTGGTAGTTTTTTTCTTAGTACCGCTACTGGTTGGCAAATCACGCACATGGCCAATACTGGAGCGTACGATAAAATCGTTGCCTAAGTATTTATTAATAGTTTTTGCTTTAGCAGGAGACTCCACAATCACCAAAGATTTACCTTTGGCACTTGCTGAAGGGGTCGCTGCTGTTTTTTTAACGGTGGTTTTGGCCATTGATATAACAATCCTAATTAAACTTTTTATAAATTATATTTTTTTATAAGGGCTTTAGGGCGTGTCCCTATTTGCAAATTAAATAAGTTATGGTCTAAAAATGGCTATATTTTCGCCAAACTGTGTCTAATTTCTAGCTAATATGCCTATATTATCTTCGAAATTATTCGTGTTTGACAAAAATCTATCTCATTTTTAGCCTCATAATCCAAATAGGGACACGCCCTAGTCGCAATGAATGTTGTATTAAATTTTGCATAAATAATTGTAAATACTAAAAGTTGCCCTGACGTTACACTGCTAACAGTTGCGCTGTCAACCGTGTTTTTCAAGAGTAGCTATCAATAATTGTACAAATATAGGCAGTATTAGGCGTTATTAAAGTCGTTTACTCAACAGGATTGGCTAACTTTTGTGCCCAATTTTGCATAACTGATTTAAGTATTAATAGGTCAGATTCAATTTGATCTATGCTAAATTTAGGATTGGTTGCAGGCTGTACGTAACCAATGTCATGCCAGAACACTACTAAACTATTGGCTTTGAGATAGACACCTTTAACCAAAGGAATCATATAGGTAGGTAGAGTCAAAGCCTCATTATTGAGACTGTTTGCTATACTTTGTTGAGTTAAGGAGTTTTGACTAACTTTATTGAATGATTGAGATGTGTCTAATTTATCTACTTTAACCGAACCTTGATGACTATCAAGTTTTAGCTTACCGTCAAACACTTGATAGTGAGTTTCAGGAAATTTCATCTCATCCATGATAAGCGAGTATTGGCCTATCATGCCTTTGCCATACTCATTGTTGCGACCTCGAATCCAGTCAGGACAGGCAATAAGCTTTGGGTTAAGCTCTAACCTTCTTGCAGTCATTCTTAATTTATCTAAACGCATATCTATTGCACTGGGCTTAAGTGCCATAATTGAGCCCAATACAAATAAGCCAATTGCAATGGCTATCCAGGTCCCCATAGTTTCCCCGTAAGTTTCACTTATAACCAATTGAATAAAATTGGGCAGCAAATTAATATCAGTTATTCGATATCATTTAATTTAAAAAGGAAGCTAGTTTATTAGATTTTGAAAATTATTCATACCATGTAGAGTCATCTTCAGCTTTTTTTGATACGTTTTCTGTCTCACTACTGGCATTTGCCAATCTTTCAAGACTAACAGGTATGTCACTATCTGCTAAAACTTCTTCATACTTACTAGCAATTTTTGGCATTAAAGCATCCATTACAGGCTGCCACTGCGCTTGAACATCACGGTAACGCTTTTGATTAAAATCAAAGACGCTAAGACCTTGTTCTGCTAGTTGAGGATATAGGCTTCTTTCACTCAGCCACGCTAACGGCTGCTGCCCTATTTCGCCAAAAAAGCTTTGTAGAGTCTGGTTGGTACTGCTTTGAGAACGAATACGATTGGCCAGTAAATGAATATCGACTTTACCTTTACGAATACGCTTCATGTCTTGAATTGATTTTAAAAACTGCTTAGTGCTGTCTGCATCGAAAATAGACGGCAGAACGGGTATTAATATGGCTTTGGCCTCGCTAATTAAGGATTCAGCACGTTCAGCAGTTAACGACCCTGGAGCATCAATAATCAACCAGTCTTTTTTACCCAATCTTTTTGCTGCACTTTTTGGGAGCTCACCAATATCATCTTCGTCACGCCAGTCAACTGGATAAATCGTTGCTGCAGTTTCTGGGCGCTGTTTTAGCCAACGTAAACTAGACTTTTGGGGGTCGGCATCCGCCAATGCTACGGTTTGACCTTGATTAGCTAAAGCTGCGGCTAAAGTAATTGCTACGGATGATTTACCACACCCTCCTTTTTGATTTGCCACTAGAACTGTGTTCATATTAACTGCCCATATTTGTCATCTAAAAAATTGTCATCTAAAACTCATGAAGTACTTACTATACTACTTATATACGTGATTTAACTTAAATTCAATATATCCTTATTAACTTTGTATAATAAATCGAACATTATAATAGCAGAAGCAGAGTATTCTGTTTATACAGAATGCAAAGTCCTACAACTATGACGAATGAATAAGTTTTCTCATTTAACTCATTGTGAGAGGCTTATGGATAGCGATAAACCTTAGTATTTATCCTTAGGAGCAACCAACATGACTTTAATACGGATTACTTTAGCTGGCAGTATACTAACTACTGCCTTGTCTATACTTTCGGGATGTGTCACCACTCAAGCCTTGTCTTCAGAACAGTGTCAGGCAGGCCATTGGAAAGAAATAGGCTTTGCAGATGGTGCACTGGGTCGCTCAGGCGCATATTTTGCAAAGCATGTTAAGAACTGCTCCCCTGTGCCTGGAAGTGCGCCTGATCGCGTGTTATGGGAGCAAGGACGACAGCAAGGATTAAAAGAATTTTGTACCGAACTTAATGCTTATAAATTAGGCCGCGAAGGCTATGCTTGGCAACCTGTTTGCCCAATAGAAGGCATTGATAAATTAGAAGAGGCCTATAATCAAGGACGCTATTACTACTTACGTCAACGAGATATGGAATATCTAAGCACACCTAATCCTTGGGGCTATGGACGTTACGGCTACGGCCCTTATAGTCGGCACAACCCATTTTGGCGGCCATCAGTTTGGTAAAACTTTTATGGCAATTAATTAAAAAAACGACCTTTGGGCAAGTGCTCAAAGGTCGTTGAATTATTAAAAACTTAAACACTAAATCTACTATTCTGCATCCTCTAGATTTATATTTTTATCCACACGATAAACTAAGAAAGTACCTAACCACATCAAAATGGTCATAGTAGCACCTAGCTTAAATAAAGGGTTTACAGGGAATAGGTTTAATAAAAGACCTCCAAAGATTCCTACAAAAAACATCAACGACCCTTGCAGGGCACTGGCCATACCGGCGCGGTGCTTCTGAAAAGTCAAAGCAATTGCAGAAGCGTTTGGCTGCGTCAATCCCAACCCAGATATACAAAAAAAGATACACAGTAATACCATTGGCAACCAAGCTTCAGAGCCATATATCATACCCAATACCAATAAAGAGGTAGCGGCAGTAGTTTGCAATATAGCACCAAATCGTAACAGTGAAATCAAACGAAACCGATTGGTTAAGAACTGGTTAACTTGGGTTAATAATATAAATCCTGCGGCGTTTACACCAAATATCAGACTAAACTGACTTTCGGTAAGCCCATAACCATCCATCAATAGCTCTGGTGCTGCATTAATATATACAAACATCGAACCCATTAATAATCCAGCACCAAAAGCCGGATAACCAAATGTAGGATCTTTAAGCAAATCCCAATATTGACTGAAAATAGTGTTTAACGGACGAACATTACGGTTCTCTTTGGTGAGCGTTTCTTTGAAGAAGAACTTAGTCAAAAATAGATTTAACACCCCAAATGCGGTTAAGAACCAAAAAATAGCGTGCCAATCAAAAAACCTCAAAAAAGCAGCGCCAAGTGAAGGGGCTAATATCGGTGCCAATCCCATGACCAGCACCATGATCGAAAAAGCTTTTGCCATTTGACGTGGTGCTAAAGTATCACGAATAGCGGCTCGAGTAACCACAGCTCCAACGCAAGCCCCTAATGCTTGCAAAGTACGTGCCGCAAACAATACATACTGACTGTCTGTTGTGGCGCAAATTAAAGAGGCTATCACATACAACGTCATGCCGAAGTACAAAGGCTTGACGCGACCAATACGATCACTAAGTGGCCCATAAATAAGCTGGCCAAACACAAGACCAACAAAGTAAGCTGGCACTGAATTTGAAATTTGTGCGGTGCTCACGCCGAAGTCTTTGGCCATGGTCGGTAATGCGGGCAAATACATATCTATTGATAAGGGGCCGATAGCCACAATCAGCCCTAACATCATAACCCACGCTACGGGCATCTCCTGCTTTTTAGCAGCCGTTTTATTATTTGACATAAGATTTATAAAGACCTAATAGAATTTAACGCCAGTCTTCTGAGCAAAAAACTGGCAATTATTAGAGGGTTTGATTGATTTGCATTATTAATCACAAATCATTCATGTACATCTAAAACCGTATTTTTGATGTATAGATGTCTAGATATATAATAGATAAAGAGTAGATAATATGCATAGCCTACTCTTATGGCTTGATTAGTCAATAAATTTTACTCAAACTTACTTAACTATAAAATCAGTAGACTAGTAGTAAAAACAATAGGCTAGCTAAATTGACGCTTAACAAATTTTACCGCATCATCCTTGGCTTTTTTAATAGCTAAATTGCGATTTTGACCACCAGCCATAAGCTTAAGTTGCCATATTTTTTCTTGATATAAAGCATAAAAACCTTGTTTAGTCATTTGGTTGATCACACGCTTGCTTGCCAACACCGCATCTGGCGAACGTGTAGCAATCTCTTCAGCCAAGCTTTGCGCTCGCTCATAAGGATTACTATCCATATGACTAACTAAATGGAGCTTTTCAGCCTCTTTTGCTGAGATTAATCGAGCAGTCATGGTCAACTCTTTTAGAGTATCGACAGGCAGTAAATGCAATGCTGACTGAGTCAACCCCATATCTGGTACCAGTCCCCATTTTGCTTCCATAATCGCAAACATGCAATCAGGGTCAGTAATACGAAAATCAGCTGCCAATGCCAACTGCATACCAGCACCAATACAATATCCATTCGTGACTACAATGACTGGTATAGGTACTTCACGCCAGATCAAACAGACCTTTTGAAAAATACTTTGAGTGGGTTTAATGAGTTCATACAGTCCCTTTATGGCATTTTTAGGGTTATTTAAATCGCCTAGATCAATGCCTGCGCAGAAGGTATCGCCCTGCCCCTTAATAATTACAGCTCGAATAGCACGGTCTTTTTTTAAGTCTTTAGCAACATTGATTAGCTCAGCCATCATTTGTAGACTCATAGCATTTTTCTTATCCGGACGGTTTAAGGTCACAGTTAAGATGTCATTGGCTTCACTTAAGACAATGGTCTGATAGTTATTGCTTAATAGTGATGACATATTTCCTCACTTTAGAATTAGTTTATCTGAGTATTTGCGTTATTCTTATAAAAGGCTATAGTTGTCTTAGATCATTTTCCAAGTCATATCGTTTTCACTTAAGTTTTTATCTTCGTTGTCTTGCATTTGTTGGGTGATATAAGCTTCTAAATCTAAGGCTTGAAGCACCTTCAAGCTAGTGACCAAGGCCTTATAGTACTCCTCCAGCATAGTGAACTGCGAGGGTATGGTATGTTGCACGTTTAGTAAGCACTTGTCTTCTAAGTCTTGACTGGCTTTACGAATTTGCGGCACCCCAGCGTAACGACTCGCGCCCAATATTCTATGCGCTATCTGTGCCAATTGCTCTCTGTCTTTATTGTCCCACGCAGTTTGTAAGTCAAGTAGCTCATCTTTTACACAGTCTTGCATCATAATTAATAGCTGTTTTGCTAACTTAGCCTTATTTGCTGAACGTATTAAAGCATCGCGCCAATCTACCACAGGTAATTCGCCATTATTTGTATCAGAAGCCATTAAGTCCTCAGGTTTATCCACAGCGGCTTCAGAGTCAGTGGTTTTTAGAGTTTGTTTTAAGGCAGTAACCGAACCTTCTGCTTTACGGCCCAACCAGCGCTGTAGTATT
Source organism: Psychrobacter sp. (assembly GCF_018260395.1). GTDB lineage: Bacteria > Pseudomonadota > Gammaproteobacteria > Pseudomonadales > Moraxellaceae > Psychrobacter. The sequence goes on along the minus strand of NZ_JAGLBC010000042.1, from coordinate 7,086 downwards.
TGTAGCAGCTGCGGCCGACTAATCGGCTTACCTACATAGTCATCAATACCAGCTGCAATGAGCTTGTCTTTACCATCTGCCAATCCATGTGCAGTTAATGCAATAATTGGTAAGCGCTTGGTATAGTTTTTATGCTCTCTTCGAGCCTCCTGTTCTAATTGACGGATTTTTTTAGCAGCCTCATCACCTGACATTCTAGGCATCTGTACATCCATAAATACCAAGTCAATTTTAACATTTTTTGAGTCTTTATTCGGGTTGGGCGTATCTATCTGGTCTGCTTTCGATACCTCTGAATACTCATGAGTGTCAGACATAATCTGCTTGCTTACAATATCTAGCGCATCATAACCACTATTGGCTGTAACCACTTTAATTCCTAACTCGCTTAATAAGGCATCAAGAACCAATAGGTTTGGTAGATGGTCATCAACAGCCAGTACGGTTATTCCCTGCCAAGTTAGAGGGCTGACTAATTTAGAGAGATTGGTGGTACGGGTGTCTAACATACGATACAGTTGGCGTTTATCAAAGGGCTGATAAAGCCCCATCGCTTTATAGCGCTCAAGTAAAGTCGCGTCTAACGTAACTTGGTAGCCATAAATAGCCAGCTTTCCTTGATAATGTAAACGAATCTGCTTTAACAGCGCGGCTCTATCCTCTCTTGCCTCACTGTCGCCCCCATCAATAACCACCCAATCCCAGCGATTGCCTCCCTCTTTGAGTTTTTCTAATGCCCCTGCTAAAGAGCGGGCTATAGTGACGTTCATATCAAGTGGGCGTGTTGCTGCCATAAATACTTGAGTACTAGACGCATGATTGATCCATACTAACATCTCAAATGGATTATCAGTATCGGCAGAAGACTGAGCAAAAGGTCGTAGCACCGGTAGACTCATTGGTTGTTCATTATCCACATCTTCAAGTGTTGCGCCAAATTCAATATCATCCGTCACATCTAACTCTACATGAGATGGCACTGTAAACCAAAAAGTTGATCCTGAACGTACTGGGACTTTACTACTAGCATTTGGCTGAAACCCAGTATCAGATAATACTATTTGACCATCGTCATTGGTATTGTCGTTGTCATAAAATCCGATACTGCCGCCCATTAGCTTGGTTAATTGTTTTGAAATAACCAGTCCTAAACCCGTACCGCCATACTGACGTGTGATAGAAGGATCACCTTGACTAAAGCTTTTAAATAAATTGCTTTTGGCTTTTTCAGATAGACCTTGTCCAGTGTCTTGAATGGCAATATGAATCATACTGCCTATATCGTCACTATTTTTTTTATGGTGACTATTGTGCTCATTTTGATCGTTAAATAAGTCACTGTCTTTATGCGTCTGCTGAGATTCTGACTCCACATCTAAGACTGTAACTTCTTCAATTTCATCGATACCCACTCGAACCACAACCTCTCCAACATCGGTAAACTTAATGGCGTTACCTACGAGGTTGGTCAGTACCTGTTTTACCCGTAGTGCGTCGCCAATAATAGTGTTGGGTACATCATTGTAATACATGACTGCCATACGAAGTCCCTTCTCCGCAGCCAAAGGTGACAGCATGTCCATTACGTCATAAATTGTTGAATAAAGGCTAAACTCATGCCTATCGAGCACCAACTTGCCGGCCTCAATCTTCGAGAAATCCAAAACATCATTGACCAAAGCCAATAAATGCGCTGAGGATTTGCGAATGGTCTGTACATATAAATCTTGTTCTGCAGTCAAATTACCATGACGTGCTAAAAGATTAATAAACCCATCGATGCTATTTAATGGCGTACGCAACTCATGGCTAATATTGGCCAAAAATGCGGACTTAGCTTGACTACTAGAGATAGCTTGATCGCGTGCCTCTCGAATAAAGATATTTTGCATCTCCATCTCATCAAAGGCATCTCTTAAGTCATCTTCTGTCTGATCTGAATGGTCTTTTAACTCTTGGAAATCGCCATATAAACGTCTAAACGTTTTCAATAAATCTTGCTGTAATAAATTCAACTCTCCTGTTGAATCAATATTAACTGGCAGATACATATTTTCAGGGGTGATTTGTTGCAGATGCAGGCGTAGGTCATATATAGGTGCAATCCAACTTTTAGCATAGGTATTTAAACTTAGTAGCAGCATCAGCAAAGTAAACAGTCCGGTAATACCCAGCCCCAACCAGATTTTAAGCTGCGCTATGGTTAGGGGTTCGTTGTCCATATCAACAAATAGCCAGTACTGTAATCCCTTATAATCTCCTAATAAATGACCATAAGCGGTGCCTGTATCGGTGCTTATTCCAGAGATAAACCCTTGATGGTCAACGGCCTCTTTATTAATTAACCTTTGTTTATCAAAGTCTACCCAATTTTCAAGGCTTTGATCGCCTGAAAAAGCCAATGTATTGCCATTTTGATCAATAATCGCCACACGCTGAATGTGTTGATTGTTATTCATTGAAGACAATATATAGCTGATTCGATTTTGCACATCTTCTAAAGAATTTAGATTTTTTTCAAGGTCTTGACTTTCAATTATGCCGTCCACCCCTTTCAGCTCATTAGGCAATAAAATATTGCTTACTTCAGTGGCTAAGTCTCTATTGTTATTCTTATTGTCGCGTGTGGTTATAGATTGTGAGTTAGGCTGTACACTGTCATAGTTTGCATCTGTTTTTAACTCTGGTTGTTGGTTATCTTGACTTTTCACAATGGTTGGCAATAGTTTTTTTAACATAGGCTCATAGCGTATTAATGCTGCTGTCGCCAATGTACGCTGCTCAGACTTAATGGCTTTACTAGACTCTCTTTCAACCAAATAAGCCCCTACTGCTGCTAACACAACAATGGGTAAAAATACCAGGACGATGAGCTGTGCATAAGCACTACTAAAATCAAATATTCTTTTTCGCATTCGCTATAGACTTTATTTAGGGGCGATTAGCCGTCATTGGTTAATTAAGCAGATTAAATAGCTGTATTTATTAGAAGCTATATAAATTAATATCTGAATGAATTAAAAGCTGTATTGATTAGAATAAGTGTAACAGGTTTTCAACGCATTGCAGATAACTTAGGCAGGTTCAAAATGCTATAATCTTTTGCATTTATTTTGTTATATTGATTCTTATAATATAACCAATGACCTGTACTGAGGCTTTTTTATGTCAAATGTGACTCAAACCCCTATTAACTTCTTTGAACAAATTACCACTTTATCTGACTGTGTGGGTAACACTCCTTTGGTATCTATGCAGCGTCTGCCACACCTTGAAGGGGTGAATCCTCACGTACAAATATTGGCTAAATTAGAGGGCAATAACCCTGCAAGCTCAGTTAAAGACCGTCCCGCCTTTAATATGATTTTCCAAGCTGAAAAGCGGGGTCAAATCAAGCCTGGCGACACCTTAATTGAAGCCACCAGCGGCAATACAGGCATAGCTTTGGCAATGGTTTCTGCCATGCGAGGCTATAACATGATTCTATTAATGCCTACCAATTCTACCCAAGAGCGTAAAGATGCTATGGCCGCTTATGGTGCAACGTTAATCGAAGTAGATGAGGGCATCGAAGCGGCACGTGACCAAGCCTTACAGTTGCAGGCCGAAGGTAAAGGTATTGTATTAAACCAGTTTTCTAACCCTGACAATAGTGCTGCTCATTACGAGACTACGGGGCCTGAATTATGGCGTCAAACCGCAGGTCGTATTACCCACTTTATCAGCTCAATGGGCACCACTGGCACGATTTCAGGTACGGGCAAGTACCTAAAAGAACAAAACTCAAATATTCAAATCATTGGCTTACAACCAGATGCTGAGTCCTCTATAGCTGGTATTCGCCGCTGGCCTGAAGAGTATAAGCCTGAAATCTATGATCCTAGTGTGATTGACCGTACCATAGATATCAGTCAGCATACAGCTGAGGTATATATGCGTAAACTGGCACGCACTGAAGGTATTTTAGCTGGCGTATCCTCTGGCGCTGCCTGTTGGGCCGCTATTCAAGTGGCTAAAGAAATTACAGACTCCCAGCCAGATTCTGTTATTGCTTTTATTGTTTGTGATCGTGGCGATAGATATTTATCAACTGGGTTATTCACTGCTGAATAAGCCGTTTAAAGTTATTGATATACATAAAACTATTTACTTTTTAGCTAGTAAACCTAACTATCAAACTTTATAAATAAATTTTATCATCAAACTTATAACATATTACTTATTACTTATAACTGATATCTCATAACCTATTAAGCATAGAAGATGCGCCATGACTGACTTTTCAAATAAACCTGTAATGGTATTCGATATCGAAACGGTTGCTGATATTGAAGGTGCGCGCCGTGTTTATCCGCAATTGGCATCTCTTAACGATGCAGATGCGCTAACTGCATTAACCAGCCTGCGTATTCAAGAGTCAGGCGATGACTTTATGCGCCTACCTTTGCATAAAATCGTTTGTATTTCTGTGTTTTACGTTAAAGATGGTAATTTCTCACTGTTTTCCTTAATGGCTGATACCCATAGCGAAAAGGAGATTTTAAAAACCTTTTTTCGAGCCTTTAAAGACTTTAACACCCTACCTCAGTTGGTGAGTTGGAATGGATCTGGCTTTGATATCCCAGTCCTCATTTATCGAGCTATGTTATATGATTTAAGCGTGCCGTTATTATTTGAAGATGGCAATCGCTTGACCAATATGCGATATGATAACTATGTCAATCGATATCAAAGTCGTCATCTTGATTTGATGGATAGGTTTAGTCAATATGGCGCTAGTCAGCGAGAAGCTATGACTATAGTCGCGAACTTATATGGCTTACCTGGTAAACGTGACATTGATGGTAGTCAAGTTGGCCAATTGGTCTCTGATCAAAAATGGCGTGACCTTGCGCTTTATTGCGAATCTGATGTACTGAATACTTGGCTTATTTACTTACGCTGGATGCGTTTGACGGGTAACATTTCATCCGGCGACTTTGATAGGTGGCAATCCGAAACTAGAGACTATTTATCCAAAAAACTTGAGGAAGACAATCAAGTTCGTCATCAACAATTTTTGGATCACTGGTTAGTGAATAACTAAACTTGGTTCTGTTATGAACCAATAGGGGTTAATACATTCGCTTCAATCTCAGCGAAAGGGTTTATGTGTTAAAATCCCTAACATCTTTTTAAACCCTTATTTTTTGCACATTTAATATACAGGCAGGTTTATGCAGCCCACCGATAACACAAACAGTACCCCTTCTACAGCCAATAACCTAGGCAATAACAAAGGCAATAACAAAGGCAATAACGTCGCTGACAACAAGGCTATCAATAAGACTGGCAACGCTTCTCTTAATGCCGCACCAAGTAAAAAGCTTTCTAAGCCAAGTTCTAGAGTTCGTCGCCGTTTGAAGGATGCTGACCCTCTTCCTTTTAAAATTGATGGCTTATTACATGATGGTCGCGGGGTAGCGATTTATGGCAATGAATATGGCATAGATCAAGGTCATATTGAAGAAAAGCATGGCAAAAAAGTTTTTGTCAGTTTCGCCTTACCAAATGAGTCCGTTAATGTGCGTCTAACCAACAGCCGTAAGACCTTTGAAGAAGGCGATGCTGTTGAGCTTATAGACAATCCTCATCCAGAACGTCAAACTTCGCCTTGCCCTCACTTTGGCGTCTGTGGCGGCTGTAGTTTGCAACATTGGCAACCAGAAGGTCAAATTGCATTCAAGCAAACGGTGTTGGCCGAATTGCTTCAACATCAAGCAGAGGTGCAACCTGATAATTGGTTACCACCTGTAGTAGCTGATCGGCTCGGTTATCGTACCAAAGCCCGTATGGGAGTACGTTATGTTGCCAAAAAAGACACTGCATTGGTTGGCTTTCGTGAGCGAAACAGTAACTTCTTAGCAGAACTCAATGAGTGCCATATTTTAGACAAACGTATTGGTTTTGAACTTGAAAACTTAAAAGCCCTGATCAGCTCTCTTCAAGCCCGTGCTCATATTGCACAGATTGAATTGGCCATGGGTGAAGCTCAGCCTGACTTACCTGATGGCACTCAGCCAGTAGCATTAATCTTGCGCAATCTTGAGCCGCTTTCGCAAGGCGATATCGATAAACTAAAAACCTTCTTTAAAGCTCGTAATTGGCAACTCTATCTACAGTCTAAAGGGCCTGATAGCATAGAACGTATTGCTTTACATGAACAGGATGATTTAACTGAGCAGTTTGGTCGCTTATATTATCAGTTGCCAGAGTTTAATTTAACTTATGAGTTTATTCCAACCGATTTTACCCAAGTAAACTTATCAGTAAACCGTAAAATGACCAAGTTGGCATGCGATTTGCTTAATTTAAAACCTGGTGAACGTGTTCTAGATTTATTTAGTGGCTTGGGTAACTTTAGCTTACCTCTAGCGCGTTTAGTAGGCGGTGAAGACGGATTACAAGGATTGGCTATTGGGGTTGAAGGTTCAGATGCAATGACCGCTCGTGCTGCAGATAATGCCAAGCGTAATGGTATTGTAAACACTGAGTTCTATAATCAAGACCTAACTCAAGACTTTAGTGATCAGCCTTGGGCACAACAAGGATTTGATGCGATTTTGATTGACCCACCTCGCTCGGGCGCTTGGGAAGTAATGCAATATCTGCCTCGCTTTAATGCCTCTCGTATTGTTTATGTATCGTGTAATCCTTCTACACTGGCTCGTGATACCAAAGCATTGATTGAACAAGGCTACCGTCTTACAGATGCTGGTGTGATGGACATGTTCTGCCACACAGGTCACGTTGAGTCTATAGCACGTTTTGAAAAGGTGGCTCAAATTTAGACAGCTCGTTAAATTATCTACAATCTTTATTTATATTATTAACACTGTATAGTAGATATAACAATTAAGGGTTAGTTAAGCTCACAATGATATTAAGGGATTAATGTCATTTGCGATATAATTATTTCATTATAGTTTTATTGATGATTATTTAGATAGTTAGTTACTTATTTATTTAGACAGTTACTTATTTAGACAGTTACTTATTTAAACAGTTACTTATTTAAACAGTTACTTACTTAGATATTTATTTATA
>NZ_JAGLBC010000227.1 GCF_018260395.1 Psychrobacter sp. | reverse complement strand
TGTCTTGATAATCCTGAAACCAATGCACAATATCATTAGCCAGCCAAACCACATTCAGGGCATGCCCTTGTTGTTGCAATTGTGCCACCAGTCTCGCCAGCAACGTGGTAAAGCTATCAGGGTCACGGGCAGCGGTTAGCTTCTCAAAACGTAATGGGGTAATCAGCGGTCTATCATCTACCTTATGTCCAGCAACATATGCTAGCGTATTCGGATGTCCCTTCTCTTTAGCAGAGCTACCCTTAGCAGAACTGCCTTTATCCGAACGGCTTGCATAATAGTGATTATCCACAGTGCGTACCTGTGCCAATATCCAAGCAATGGCAAGCCAAGCGGCAAAAGTGTTATCAGAAATGGTGGGTTGATGTTGACTTTGATATTGGCTTTGTTTGTCAAGCAACTTAGGTTGCAGTTGTTGCCACAGCGCAATAAAAGCCGGCTGGATAGCGACATCATCCATATGTTGACAACGCCTTAACTTAGCGGCATCACTGGCTGACATAGCAGTGCGAAAAAAGGCAGCGTAAGACTCATTTATCTCACTATCATTTTGTTCGTCACCTTTACCTTTTGAAGTACCTTTAATCTCCAACAAACGGTTATGCCATGCCAATACAATATCGGCGCAACCATTTAAATAGCGAGTAGCTTGGTAAGGTGTTTTTGTGGAAGCTGTCGGTTGCTTGGCTATAGTGGGTATAGAGGGCGTCATATTATTATCCTTAATCGTTATTGTCCTTGTGACAAGGGCTTAATCATCTTTATTGGCTTTGTGTTTGTTGCGAAACTCGGTAAGCTGTTTATTGCCATATAAAAAAGCACGTAAATTGTTTAACTGCGCCATATGGCGTTGACTCACCACATCGGCTGATAGAACTTGCTCATCATAGATTTGCAAAGTTAATTGGCATAAGTTAACGAGCCACTTGCGTGCAGCATCAGCCGTTAGCAAGCCTTCATTATTGACCGCATCGGCAATGGCATTAAAAAACATGGCTTCACTACGTTGCCAAAACATCGTATCAATCATACTCATGTCGCCTTTACTGTCTTTGGCATGTCGCTCACTCATCCAGCTATATTTAATACTGTCGCGTAGCGTCTTAACGATGGTTCCTGTCAGCATCTGTAGCTCTAGTACAACCTTTAACAATCGAGCTTGATGCTTAGTAGAGATATAGTAAATCGGTAATTGGTGGCTATAAAAACCCCGGGCCTTCATATTATCCATATCGTATGAGAACGCCCAAAGACCTTTTGCTTTTATCCTGCCTCGGCTGCGTTGTTGAATCTCATTGGCATGGTCTAATACCTTAGCCCGTATAAAGCCTGTCTTGTCTTGACTGGCTGTAAAGGTAAGCATGTGCCAAATTTTATAGGTAATTCCCCCTGGTTGGGCTTTGATAGAAAACGGGGTCTCCTCTGGCTTTTTGGAATTATGGCGATAGGGGGTAATGGGATGCGGTGACCAATCGCCCTCATAGTTGGGACCATAGTTTTGAGTGCGATAATGGCGTACAAACTGCTGGCATGGCTCGCACGTTAAATCATCTCGCATTTCGATATCTGTGGTAGCAGTGTTGACAGATTCATTGTCAGCAACGTCAGTACCATCTACTTTTTCCGTAGCTGTATTGATGGCAATATCGTCAACAGACTCAATAATCAGCCGCATCCGACGCGGCATTCCCCAATAGACATGCAGCGGATGCACTTGGTCGTAATAAATAGGTTCGCCTGTTTTATCACTGATTCGAGTAGGGGCAAGCCAAGGAAAAACACTGCCATTGCTAAAATCTGGGTCAGGATAATCCCAATCGCTACGGTTAATCACATTCCACCACAGTTTTTGCCATAAACTGCTGTTAGCATCGCTAGGGCGTACCAGTGTGGTCATGGGGCCGCCACCACGCAGCCCGGTACGATGCCCCACTCCGCCAGATGGCGCATTAATCTGTAAGGTAAATAAGGCCATCGCTGCCATTGGTAGGGACAATTGATTCACCTTGTCCCGCTTAATAAAAAAGTCTTTATTCAACTTTAGGGTATTGCCGCCCGGTGCTTCAATAAGCAAACCTGCCACCGGATTAATCGATTTAACCGAGGCTAAATCATCCAAGTCCTGCATAAAGCGGGCACCTTTAGCAACGCCATCTCCCGTCAAGCTAAACGCATG
>NZ_JAGLBC010000226.1 GCF_018260395.1 Psychrobacter sp. | reverse complement strand
GTCGGCCCCTTTAGGTTTTATTTAGGGGTGACAACTATCCTGACACAGGGGGATATGGTCATTGAGCGTTATTTCACTCGCGTAGATAACCAACGTGCCAAAAATGAAACCAAAGCACTAGCTATCGTGCTGGCATGTGATGCAGGACGCTATCAAGTACCAAAGCATGAAAATGCCAACAGCATAACCAAAGACAATATATCCGTGAATAACTTTGGCGATAATGGAGTAGTACTCATAAATAGAATAGATTATTTTTCAGTCAAACTTGGGGTTAAGCTTGCTGAAGGGTTAGCTTATATACCTATCAATACTTACCTTACAGTGCGTAGCAAAAGCGCTACCAACACGTTGTCATCTTCTGATTATAGGTATGATGGCCCCGTTGTGGCAATAGAGCTTGCGATTATAGGGCGTGCTAATAATAGCTTAGGAAAGACTAATAAAATGGCTACCACTATATTTAACTTGCAAGGTAGCGATTATCAAATCAGAGAAAAAACACCCCACTTTGTTCGGCTTACTCTGCAAAATGTGGTAATGCTCAGAAATAACCACGTGACTCCATAACATGCATTATCCAATGAGTAGTGTTGAAAGTAGAGTTCAGAGTCATAGTTATGGTCAGAGTCAACACGGCGCGGTGTTGGTCATCGTATTGCTAATACTGATATTAATGTCCACTGCCAGTATTATTGCTCTAAGAAGCTCATCCACTTCTTTGGATTTGACCACAACCTTTCAAGTCAATCAGTTGCTTTTCCACGCTTCGGATGCGCCATTACAGCAGATTCAAAAACTAATAGAAAATGGCGAGTACAAAGCATTAACTTCAGAAACAGGTCCTTTTGGTTATTTATCTAAAGACGATAATGACCTCGCCTTAGCAGAGTATACGGTTTGCTATCAGCCTCATCTTGGCGATTTAGTTTATGCCTCTTCATCGTCTAAAGTTTTAAAAGCAAATGGCGTTAATATAAATCCTAAAGGATACTGCAATATCGCGGACAATCAGAATAATAGCTTTAGCAATAAACGTAAAATAATTGCCACCCAATTGTCTTTTATAAGGCTTAATGAAGCTTATACCGAGCTAACTGGCGATACCCAGCGCAATGTAACTTACGCCTCATCCATTATTACTGATGGTGACGATAGTTATCATAGAACTTCAAAAGATACGATAAAGCGCCACACACAGCGACCTTTTTTTGGAACAACAGGACAAGACCTAAATCAGAGCAAACAAACAAAAATTAGAGTCTATGTTACCTCAGTTATGCCAAGTTTTAGTAGAGTAAAGTTGGCTGAGGTCGATGCTTGCCTTGCAAAACCGGTAGCGAGGGTAGGGTTAACTCATTCCTTGTTAAACAAAGCAGAAAGCCAAATAGCCTGTTTAGAAAGAACGGGCACGCCTTTTAATACTCAGGTTCAAGACTATGTCTTGTCACAAAAAATGGTAGCACATTGATAGTTTGAAATTATTGGCATTAAACAGAGCAGGATAGACAGCAAATATAACCAATACAGCCCAATGTTTTGAACCATTTGAACCATTGACCATAACTAAAAGTTGCAAGGATAAGAACTATCAAGGATAAAGAGAATAACTCTAGATTACATAAATACAATCTTGCATTGTTACATCGCAGTGTCTTTGAGCACTCATTTAGTGTTATACAAGTGCTCAGTCGTTGCATGATAAGGTATTTGACAGGGCACAGTCAGCGAGTTTTTAGGCATGCAAAATTTTTAATGATCAGCGTTATATCGGCTATAACTTTACAATTTTCTGTTCTCTGTCATGCTTCGATATCTATGCCTCCTGCTATGGGAGATTTATCCCTATATAGTTTAGGGTATCATTCAAACTCTAAATCCTCAGTAGGGCCAACTGTCTTTTTATTACTCGATCCTTCCTTATATTCAAGCTCTAATAGTGAGCAGCAAACACATCGACTTCAGCAACTGCAGCAAGCTTTGGTGTACTTAATGGACACACCAGGATTACTGCCAGACAATCTTCAGGTAGGTATCGGTCAGGTAGCGCAAACGTCACCAAATTTAAATGAAACAATGTCTGAGCTATTAATAGTACCAACAGCAATGCTTGGTAGCGTTAGCAATGAGACCATCCCACATTCTGTGTAACTGCCATTTAGATTAAATGCTTACTGAT
>NZ_JAGLBC010000225.1 GCF_018260395.1 Psychrobacter sp. | reverse complement strand
GTCTAATACAGGCAACTCGTTGGTTTAGTGCTGCTTCTCCACCTTGCCATTTTGCAACATTAAAATCACCATCCATTCCAATTAGAACATCGCCATTTTTTATAATAGCTTCTTTTGGAACATAGCCGTCGAAATAAACTTCTGTACTACAGCTATTTATATCCCTAATTCTAATTAATGGAGTTCCTTTAAAAGGGTCAAATTTCTTTGAATCGAAAGGGAAACCACTTATAACGTTTGCGATTTCTTTTACTCGTTTAACACCCCAACCACTCGGAATCTCACCCAACCACTCAACCCCAGAATCTTTATACTTAGGATACGCTTTGTACCGCCCCACTTGTTCGACTTGATTATCATCAACCCTGTATTCAAATGCCACTTCATTAACCTGATTACCCGCCATTACGAATGTACCTCGCTAAGCAGTTGCATAATCTCCGCACTTACCTTATCCAAATCGGCATCAATCTCGCTCAAGGGTCGTGGTGGCTCATACACATAAAAGTGACGGTTAAACGGTATCTCATATCCCACAATACCAATCTCTTCATCTATCGCATCACGCTTGCCTGCATCAATCCACGCATCAGCCACATGCGGCGCGACCTCACGCTTAACGTAGCGTTCTATCAGCTCAGTGGTTGACACACTTGGGTCAAGCGGTATATTTTCATAGTCCCTTAAGTCGCTATCAGTCTCAAACTCAACGACCTTTGATTTCCCTTGATTATCTTTAATTTCAAACGCACCGTATAACGGATTCGCCTCTTTTACCGATTTTTTAATTACTCTTTCAGCATCAGGGTTCTTCCACGTTACCGCATTTAGGATTTGTTTTTTGTCTTTGGCAGACAAGTCTAGTCCAGTATCTTTTAAGGCTTGCTTAAAGACTTCCTCAAACTGGTTGTAATCATCAAACTGCGCTTGTCCAATCTGTTGTTGCAACGCTTTAGCAGCGTTCATAATGGCCAACTGCTCACGCCACAGCTTAGGATTTAACACCTCTTTAATTTGCTTCTCTTTTAACTCACTAAAGTCCGCCTTAATCATGGCACGAGCTTCAACCTCCATGTCACTTGGCGCTTGAGTATCATCATCACCATTATTTGAATCAAAGCTGCCATAATTTTCCTCGTTCCACTGCTTACCGAATTTTTCATATAAGGCTGGCATGACCAAATCATAGGTGCGCTCGACATAACGTAGCGATTCAATCGCCTCATCCCTCATTTGTGCTGACAGACGTAGTGGACGCTCAATAGTCACACGGCGATAGCCAAACTCATGGGTGTCAAAGATTTTACTGGCAAAAGTCTTTAGGGTGTCAGCTTTGGGTGTGGCTGACTGACGACCACGGTTTGACTTCACATCGGCTGGCTTGTCTAAGGCGCGGGCATCCACCATCTCAAAGTCGCCAAAGGTGCGGGTGATAATTTTGATATCCTCTTCACTCATCTCATTACGCTTAGAGCCAAGTGACTTACGCATCTTGCTATATAAATTTGTACCGTCGATAAGCTGTACCTTACCTTTACGCTCATCGGCTTTGTGATTGGTTAATATCCAAACATAAGTAGCAATACCAGTGTTGTAGAACATATCTGTCGGTAGCGCAATAATCGCCTCCAGCAAATCTGACTCTAGAATGTAACGACGAATCTCACTCTCACCACTACCTGCACCGCCAGTAAATAGCGGCGAACCATTTAGGATGATACCAATACGGCTACCCGTTACAGAAGTATCTTGTGGCGTCAATGAGGGAGTCGACAACTCAACGCTATCTCTCTTTGGGTTAGCCACAGAGCGCATCTTGCTGATCAGATGCAGTAAAAATAACAATGATCCATCTGAAACACGAGGTGTACCTGGACCAAAGCGACCGTCAAAGCCTTTTTGCTGATGCTCATCATTGATCTCGCCAGCAATCTTTTTCCAATCCACACCAAACGGTGGGTTAGATAGCATGTAGTCGAACTTCTCAGTCGGTAGCTGGTCATCAGACAAGGTGTTGCCTAGTTTAATACGGCTCACCTCTTGACCTTTGATTAGCATATCGGCTTTGCAAATAGCATAAGACTCAGGGTTTAATTCTTGCCCAAAGGCTCGCATGACTGCATTTGGATTGAGCTCTAGCACATACTCCATACCCGATGATAAAAATCCGCCTGTACCTGCT
>NZ_JAGLBC010000224.1 GCF_018260395.1 Psychrobacter sp. | reverse complement strand
GTAATGTTACTACTAATAAAACTACCACCATTACCAATAAAAACCGATGAAAGAGGGTTGAATCAAGTAAAGTGGCTCTATGAAAATTAGGGTCATAAATAATATTATAACTGACTAAATCCTCATTATAACTTTGACTAACATCATCAAATTTTCTCATAGTTTCCAAAAAATGCTCAGTGTACCATTCAGACCACTCAAAAGGTCTAAACGGTAAGAACTTCTTTAACTCAGGTGAGTTTGCTTGAATAGAATCTTTTGACCATAATCTATCATCAAGATTCAAACTGCGCATGCGCCAGTCATTAAAACTATAATTATCGACAGTCTTTAACAGTGTAACTCTAACATGGTCATGTCTATCATCATTGAAAATTCGAGCCATTAAAGGCATTAGTACTGCTTTAGTGCCCTCTAAGCACTGTAAAAAACATTTATTATTATTACAAAGCATACCCTTTATATTATTTGAACGATTATATTTTTCAGAATGACTGCGAATATGATCAAACAACAAAGGGGCTGACTTATTATCTACGATTATATTGCTAACATACACCAATCTAATTAAGGCGTTATCTTTCTCGTTTTCTAAAGCTTTAACTAAGTTTTTATAATTCTTTATTTTCATTAATCAGTCGAACTCCGCTATTATTAATAAACAAATGGTGATAACTAGTCTTTTTAAAAAAGGGACTAAAATAGCGTTTTAAATTAGCTAACGAAAGTAGCTAGTAGATTTTTGAATCTCTTATCAATGTTGATTATTATAACAAATTTGTCAATTTAACTATCAGTTAATTAAAATATATTAAGGAGTGTTATGCAAGTATATATGGTGGGTGGAGCGGTTCGCGATACACTATTGAATAGACCATATTTAGATAAAGATTTTGTGGTAGTGGGAGCTACTCCTGAACAAATGGTAACTGCCGGATTTATTCAAGTTGGTGACGATTTTCCTGTATTTTTACATCCCAAAACCAAACAAGAATATGCACTTGCACGAACTGAACGCAAATCAGGTAGGGGGTATAAGGGTTTTAAAGTTTACGCTTCTCCTGAAGTTAGCATTGAAGAAGATTTGATGCGCCGTGATTTAACTATTAATGCCATGGCAATAGAAGTTAAAGATTTAATGGATGACACCCCTATCTCAGGCAATGTTATTGATCCTTACAATGGTCAGCAAGATATTAGTGATAAGGTCTTGCGCCATGTCTCAGAAGCCTTTATTGAAGATCCACTTCGAGTATTAAGAATTGCTCGCTTTTATGGTAGATTTTATGATCCTAGCATCGATCATAACTTTACTATTGCCCCTGAAACAGTCTCATTAATCCATACTATTAATAATAGCAATGAATTAAAGCATTTGACCGCTGAGCGTATATGGCAAGAAACAAGCCGCGCTTTATTGCAAAGTTCGCCTCAAGCTTATATTAACTGCTTGATTGAAACTAACTCCCTACCCTACATAATGCCAAATCTTGCTCAGGCGTTACAAAATACCTTTATAAAAAACCTAGTGTTTAATTCGTTGCAATTATCCGCTCAACATAACTTGAATTTAGCGCAACGCTGGGCAATTTTAATGTTTAGTTTTGCCGATGAATGCCTTGCTGAATTGAGTCATAAAGATGGTGCTGAGAGTTTTGACATAAAAAATGCCTATCAAAAATGGACCAAAGAAAACAATAGTTTATCTGAAAGTTTAAAGGTTCCAAAAAAAATTACTCAATTTGCCCAAGACTATATATCATGCTATCCCTACTTCACTCGTTTGACACAACTTTCAGCCACAGATATAGCCCAACTTATAACTATTACCAAAGCAGATAAAAATAATTCTGCGTTAAATGATTTACTGAAAACTCACAAGATGATTGAACTTACCTATCAACATCTGCAACTTGATAAATATATTGAAGCTTTTAGACAAATTACCTTTAATGATGTTGATAATAATCTACAAGGCAGTGCCATTGGACAAGCCATAATGCAGGCTAGAGTTGATGCTATCCATAAACTTTTATAAAAAAACTGTCATTAATTGGCTTGTTAGACTTGCAAAATTATAAAATTCAGGTAATATAATGCGACTAATAAAGTTGATCATACAACTTTTATTAGGGCCCATAGCTCAGTTGGTTAGAGCAGAGGACTCATAATCCTTTGGTCGTA
>NZ_JAGLBC010000223.1 GCF_018260395.1 Psychrobacter sp. | reverse complement strand
AGACTTGCTCACACTGTCGCCAAATAAGCGAGAGTAGTCCGAAAGGTAGAGCATCTCTTGGAATAAGAGAATGGACTTGTGCTAAGTGTGGCACATGGCATGATAGAGATATCAATGCCAGTAAGAACATTCTTGCGGTCGGGCTTGGCCGTCTTGTAGAAGGAATCCCCTCACTTTAGGGAGGGGAGGAAGTCAAAGCCTAAATAAGTCAGGTTGAGCGTTAAGGCTGTCGGGAGTGGTTAAATTAGAATAGGTAACGCCGACCAAGCGTATGGGTAAATGACGTGGTACATCAGCCAACAATTTTTCTAGCCAATAATGTGCCGATTCAGCAGTGGGAAATGGCGTATGCAAGGTATGAGAGCGGGTAATTTGAGTGAAGTCTGAGTATTTAATCTTCAGGGTAATGGTATGCCCTAAACGTCCTTTTTTGGAGAGTTGGGTAAAGGCATCTGCGTTTTGTTCAAAGATTTGTACCAGTAAGCTGTCTGTGTCACGTAGGTTATCGCGAAAAGTAGTCTCACTGCCTACAGACTTATGTTTGCGTTCGGCTTTCACCGGTCGATTGTCGTCACCATGTGCAATTTGCGAATAAAACCGTCCTCGTTTTCCAAACTCATGCTCTAAAGACTCCACAGGCATGGCCTTTAAATCGGCGCCGGTATATATTCCCATTTCATGCAAGCGTTTGGCAGTGGCTTTACCAATACCGTGAAAACGCTCAATAGGTAATGCTGCGATGAATGACTCGGCTTGTTCTGGAGTAATTACCGCTATGCCATTAGGTTTATTGATATCAGAGGCAATCTTTGCCAACATTTTATTAAATGAGACGCCAGCTGAGGCTCGAAGCTGGGTTTGATTATAAATCTCAGATCGTAACCAATTGGCCATTAACGTTGCTGAACCGTGATGCTCTTTAATACCGGTAACATCAAGATAAGCCTCATCTAATGATAAAGGTTCGACTAAGTCGGTAACTCTTAACATGACGGATCTGATTTGTTGACTAACCTGCCGATAAACTTCAAATCGTGGTCTGACGAATATTGCTTCAGGGCAACGCTTTTTTGCCTCATAGCAAGACATGGCAGAGCGTACCCCAAACTTTCGAATTTCATAACTGGCAGCGGCCACTACACCACGTCCACTCGGGTCACCACCCACAACTAAAGGCTTACCTCTAAGCTCAGGAAAGTCTCGCTGTTCAACACTAGCGTAAAACGCATCCATATCGATATGAATAATTTTACGCTGGGGCTGGGTGTCTTGTATTAGCTGCTTTATTTCATTGGCATCGGTCATGTGAATTCGAGTAGATAGAATAAATTAGTTGAATATACATCTAACGATTATTTGAATTATGTATAACTCATTGAGTATTTAGCTATGAGTATTTAGTAAACAATAAGCCCCTAAACAAGGGGCTTATCAAAAAATTGAATCAATTAAAAGTCAATAGCTAAAAATTTATATAATCTAGATTTTTATCCGTTAACTTGCTGCCATTAATCCGCCAATAATAGCTACCGCACCACCTAAAGCACGAGTAATACGATTATCAGATTTTTGCATCACGCTGCCTAAAGCACGACCACCGAAAGTAATAACCAAAGTAGCCACTACGAATCCTACCATGTAGATGATTACGTTAGAGCCGACTGCCATTTCTAAACCATGTGCATAGCCATGAACAACCATAAACATTGCCACTAAGGTGCCACCGATAGCAGTAGGTAATTTAGCCAAGGTCGCAATCAATACACCAGCCAATAAAACTGACATCCCAATTCCAGTTTCAATACCTGCCAAATTTATACCTGTCAAAGTAATGACCGCACCAAATAGCATACCCGCAACCATAAACAATGGAGTGCCACGTTTCATAGTATCATTTTGGCGCATGCTCCAAAAACCTATTGCAGCCATAGCCAATAAATGATCAAGTCCCATAAACGGGTGCATTAGACCACTCAAAAAGTCACTGTGAGTATGCACAATATTATTTTGAACTGGATGAGCCATCGCCAAAGTGGCAGTGAACATTAGACTGGCAGTAAGCATTATTTTAAATGTGTTTCTCATGGGGGATTCCTATTATTATTGGCTTTTATGGTTTAACAAGATTTAAATGATTCTTGGATTCAATTACGAAGTGCAACGGCTCCGAATCTAGATTTTACCT
>NZ_JAGLBC010000222.1 GCF_018260395.1 Psychrobacter sp. | reverse complement strand
GTTTGCTCAATGACGATGACTTTGCAATGAATGATTCTGACCAAGGCATTGAACAGAAATATTTGGACAGTGACAAGACAGTCATCGATGGTAATCGTCTATATGTTGTGTATCCAAATGTCTGATAAGAGCGATAGTGGTTGTATAAAATTAAGATACGATGATAATAAAATAATCAGTAACGTAAAAAGTTTATTTTTAAGCACTACTTACACTGAGATGCGTTCTTATAACAAATATTACATTTTAAGCTGTAAAATTTGCTGTTAAATTTATCCTGTAATAGCAATGAGTTAGTTGCTTTTTTAAATTTTTACAAGCCTAATTTTAACTCAAAAACAGAATAAAAATAATATTGGAGAATTGGATGTCAAATAATATCTATACGATAGCCGACTACCTGTTTGAACGAGTCGCAGAAGCAGGTGCAACTGAAGTCTTTGGGGTACCTGGTGATTACAATCTATTGTTTTTAGACAATATCATTGCTTCAGATAAACTTCGTTGGGTGGGTAATACCAATGAATTAAACGCAGGCTATGCCGCTGACGGTTATGCTCGGGAGCGAGGTTTTGCGGCTATGGTCACAACCTTTGGCGTAGGCGAGTTATCAGCAATTAATGCGACAGCGGGATCTTATGCTGAGTTTGCACCAGTATTACATATTACAGGCGCACCAAAGACCAAGCTACAAGATAGAAAGCTGGTATTACACCATAGCTTGGGTGAAGGTATCTTTGATAACTTTGCAAAAATGGCCGAATCAGTAACGGTAGCTCAAGCTATTATTACCCCTGAAAATGCTGCAGCACAAATAGATAATGTGATCACTCAAATTGTCAAAAAACAACGCCCAGGTTATCTATGCTTACCTGCTGATGTATCACAAATGCCTATTTATCCACCTTCTACCAAATTAGATTTGCAAAGAGATAATAATACCAGTGAGCAAGCATTAAGTGACTTTAAACAAGCTTTAGCAAAGTTTATTGATGGAAAACAAACCACCTTACTTGCAGACATTAAGGTAAAAAGTTTGGGTTTAAAACAAGCTTTAAATGCCTTAGTTGCAGATACCAAAATCCCTTATGCGACTTTATCATGGGGTAAATCACTGTTAAATGAGCAAGATGAGCGTTGGGCTGGCGTCTATTATGCTAAGGTATCGAACCCCATAGTTAAAGATGCGGTAGAAAACGCTGAATGTTTGATTCAGGTAGGGGTGACATTTACCGACACAACCAGTTCTGGCTTTAGTCAACAAATAGATCAATCACGCACAGTTGAAATCTCTGAAAATAATTCTATGGTGGGTGATAAATTATTTGCGCCTATAAGCATGAAAGATGGTCTACAAGCATTACATGAGGTGCTCACTTCAGGTATTAATGTTATCCCTAAACCGCTCAAAGGCGAAAGAGAAGTGTATGAGCAACAAGCGGCTGATGACGCTCCTTTAATACAGCAGGACTTGTGGCATATAGTGGCAGATAATTTAACTGAGAACAGTTTGGTATTTGCCGAACAAGGCACATCTTATAATGGCATGGGACCCATAGCATTACCAGATGGCGTAACCTTCCACGGTCAACCACTGTGGGGATCTATCGGTTATACCCTGCCTGCAAGCTTAGGCGCTGGCATTGCTTCACCAAATAAGCGTACTATTTTGCTAATTGGAGATGGGTCAACTTTGTTAACCATTCAAGATATTGCTGTCATGCTTCGCGAAAAATTAAACCCTGTTATCCTTCTTATCAATAACTCGGGTTATACCATTGAACGCGCTATTCATGGCGAAAATGAAATCTATAATGATATTCCTAAGATCGACTGGCAAAGTGTGCCACATACATTTGGTGCAACCGAAGATACCTGTGTGGTATTAAAAGCCAAAACTGCAGGTGAGCTTAAGTCTGCAATAGCAACCGCGAAAGATACACCTAATAAAATGGTATTTCTTGAAGTAGTTACGGCGGTGATGGATATTCCCCCAGTTTTAGCAAAACAAGCGGCCTTGTTCTGATCTTTTAGAGTACCTTTTAGACAGTACTATATGTAGATAGTACTATATGTAGCTTGCAATACAACTAGATAGCAATACAACTAGATAGCAATACATCCTCATGGTTTTATTAACTAGGAGGGTGTGTTTTTAGCGCAAATTCATAAAATTATTATATAG
>NZ_JAGLBC010000003.1 GCF_018260395.1 Psychrobacter sp. | reverse complement strand
GTCCATTAGCGACTACCTTCTACTTTTTAGCATGAATTTTGTCCATTACACCTAAATTTCTTATTAAATCAAAAATAATTGTTGCAATCATTATCAAACCCTCTATAATACTGCACCTATGGAGTCGTGGCAGAGCGGTTGAATGCACCGGTCTTGAAAACCGGCAAGGGTTCATAGCCCTTCGAGAGTTCGAATCTCTCCGACTCCGCCAGATACAATAAAAACCAACTAAGTAATTAGTTGGTTTTTTTTGCCTAAAATATAAGAAATATATTTATTATTTCATCGTTAAAAGGCTTTCTATATATTCTCAATAAGTTACCCTTGCATTCATTCAAAAAATGATTATAATAGTCAACCTATTGGAGTCGTGGCAGAGCGGTTGAATGCACCGGTCTTGAAAACCGGCAAGGGTTCATAGCCCTTCGAGAGTTCGAATCTCTCCGACTCCGCCAAATTTAAAAAAGGTCAACTTAATATTAAGTTGACCTTTTTTTTGGTTTTACGGTTGCTATATTTTATTAATTTTGATGCCTATAACCGTTACCACTAATAAACTGTTACTACTAATATTTGTATTAAAAGCCTTTATAACTAATCCGCTCAATAAAAAATTAAAAGACTTGTATTTTCAAGCTTTATTTTGTTTGTTGTAGATACAGACACATGTCTAATAAGCGATTGGCATAACCCCATTCATTGTCATACCATGCAAAAACTTTCACTTGTGCCCCAACCTGCATTAATTGCTCACCATCAATGATAAGCGACTCAGGCTGGTGGATAAAGTCACTTGATACTAAAGGCATGTCGGTATAACCCATGATGCCGTACAAAGAGCTACTCGGCTCGCAGGCTGCCTTTAGCACAGCTCTAACTTGCTCTATAGTGACGCTCTTCTCAAATACAAAGTTAACATCGATAGCAGCCACATCAATGGTCGGTACTCTTATCGAATGGCCATTAATTTTGCCCAACATATTTGGTAGGGTTCGCTCAGTAGCTGCAATACTACTTGAAGTAGTAGGAATAATATTATGCCCCGAAGCTCGCGCTCTACGTTTGTCACGGTGTGGTTGATCCAGCACGTTTTGGTCTGCGGTAACTGCATGAATCTCGGTCATCATCACTGATTGAGTACCAAAAGCCTTGTCTAATACATAAATTAAAGGCACTAAAGCTTGAGTCGTACAAGATACACTGGAAATAATAGGAAGGTCTCGAGTTAACAAATTGTCATTAACGCCCATTACAATACTGGCATCTACTTTATCAAAAGGTGCAGCACCAATAATGACCTGTTTTGCGCCTGCTTTAAGATGCTGGCTGGCATCGTCATACGAACGGAAATGACCGGTGCATTCCAATACCACATCTACGTTTAATGTATGCCATGGCAACTGCTCAGGAGAGTCTATCGCTATTAAATTTATACAATATACCTCCCCTTCTTTGGCCAAACAGAGTTGATCACGACCTGAAGCATTTGTTTTGATAGTGGCCTCTACTCCGATTCTACTTAATCTGCCGTGAGTACTATCAAAATTTAATAAATGCAGTAAAGTATCAGCATCTGCAACATCATTGATCGCCACAATATGTACTACGCTGCCTAACACTTCAAAACGCTCAATCAAAGCCCGCAGTACGTTGCGCCCGATACGACCAAATCCATTAATAGCTATCCGTAAAGGGATATGGGATTGCTGCGTTTGTTTGACAGCGGATATAGAAGAGAAAGACATAGACACAACTTAAAATCGAATGAGGAATAAATAGCAAAAGTGACACTACTTAGTGAAAAATAAAACTATTAGACTTTGACTAATCAATAAATATTAGCGCCAATCGTATAGTATTATAGTCTATTTCCTCTTTCAAATATTCAAATATAGGACGAAGCTTGATTCTGTCTTTAGTAAAGGGTTGATCCGCATGAATAGTATCCTCTGCTGTTTTAATGCCAGATGACTCAGCTTGGAAGTTGTTCGGATCTGATTCTGCCACTATCGATTCAACGGCTTGACTAACTTTATCCAAAGTTAATACATCAGGACGAAGATGCTCAAAGTTTAAGCTTGGGTCCTGACGCTTAAGAAGAGACACATGTCCCATAATCGTAGCCTGTGCTAAGCCACGACTCTGCGCAATTTCAGCAATGGTTAAACTTTCCTCTAATAGCAATTTGGTAGTCATTAAAGTGCTATCTGATTGATCACTTAACTGATTACTAAGTTTGTCTTTTTTAGCCAATATTTGAGCTTGTTTCTTTTTAAGACTCTTTGAGCTTTTTTCAAAAGCATCTATATGCGCTTTACTAAGTGTTCCTCCTGACGTTAGGATAAAACGGTCATGCGTCTCTTTTAATACCTCATTTTCTAAAGATTCAAAAACCTGCTGTGCTTCAGTTGACAATACTTGGAATCTTGAATCGGCCCCACGTGCCAATGGATCTAGTCTTAAGCTTAAATCGTTCATCCCCAGTAGCTTAAGCCCTTGTAAAGATTTAAGACGAGATAATGCAACATAGCCTTGACCTAACTCAAATGTTTTGGATAAGTCAATTTCAGCGGCTTCTAACGTCATACCTTGTGACTTATGAATGGTAATGGCCCATGCTAGGGTAAGAGGAATTTGAGTATAACTGGCTAAAACCTCTCCATTTTCATCTTCAACGACCCACTCTTCACCCTCAGCAATAACTTGCCGGCCTGAATTGAGCTTAATTATGGGATATCTATCGGTTGAGACTAGCGACTTATTATCTTGAGAATCCGACTCTACCGAAAGCTGCGCCACATTACTGTCGTCATCTGTATCAGCATCAAGTACTCGCTTACTGTCTGCATCAACATTAGGTGTATCATCACTATCTTCATTAACTTCATCGTTAGGATTTTGCACTTTGTCACTTGCATTACTAGCAGATTTTAAAGGTTTAATGGTGGTAAAGCCTATCAATTCGCCCATAGTACCGTTAGAGACACCAAGCTCATTATTATTCTTAATAAACATCACTTTAGCCCCAACTTTTAGGGTCAACTCATCACTGGTACGTACAGACTTTTTTAGGGTTTCAACCAATTTATTGTCACCATGGGCAATGGCATTATAGATAACAGTCTCGCCATTTAATAAGGCCAATTCGTGCTCATTGATTTTATTAACATTGACATTATGCGTAAATAAGCGGGTTCTATTAATATCAACATTCTGATAAAAGGTACTTTGCAGCGCTTCAATTGCCTCTGCGGTTACCCCATCTTCTCCCCGTATTTGGTTGAGAATGCTGTCTAAATTAATAGATTGATCTTCAATATCGGTATTCTGACGATGTTGCTCAGTTAAATAGCAAATTTTAAATCCTGCTTCCAACCAGGCATCTGACATGAATGCAAACTTCTCACGGTTGCTCTCACCTCGATTACCCACTGGAGGCAACTGAAAGAAATCACCTGCCACCACCACTTGAATACCGCCAAATGGATCGTCACTTTGACGCATATGCTTTAAAACTTGATTGACTGCATTCAATTGCTTAGCATGAAGCATAGATATTTCATCTATGATAAGAACAGCAGTTTCTCTAAGACGATCTTTGAGTATTTTCTTTCTAGATAAGTTAGTAAGATCCCGTTCCGTAATCTCATCTTTGATACCGATGCCTGACCAGCTGTGAATAGTTATACCATTCATATGAGTGGCTGCAATTCCAGTACTTGCAGTAGTTGCCACTGGGACACGTCGAGCACGTAAATAGTGGATATATTGATTTAAGGTATAAGTTTTGCCTGAGCCTGCTGAGCCAGTTAGGAATACATTATTACCCGTTTTTAAGATGTCCAGTGCGGTCGCTTGTTTCATCAGTTAAGTCTTATATTGTAGAGTATTTGAAATTTGTCATTAAATCAGAACGGTTAATGCACAATAAAACAAAGCCACATCAAGTTATGTGGCTTTTGTATTTAATTTGATTGCTTTATGAATCACGCGCTTGTGAAAATCTTAGCCAATAATCTTTAGCAGATTATCGCATATTTAAGGCAATAATTGCTTAAAGCTTAAAAAGCAATTGTTAGCCTCACCATCAGTACACCATCTCATTTTGTTTTTTTGAGGTTGATAATCAACATAAGCAATGATAGCTTCGCCTTTTTGATCAATTTGGATACCAGAGCAGTCAGGCTGGTTGTTATCATAAGTTGTGGTAATGGCTATGATAGGTAAACCTTCATCAGGATAATGGTAAATGTACTTACCGTAGGTCCATTCTTCACCACTTGTCGTTCGCACCACATTGTCAGCGCCAAAATTATAACGCTCCCGGCAATCTGGACTTCGAACAGCAGCTTTGATAGGTTCAACATTCGTTTCTATCTTATCACTGCTACTATCGGCTGAATTGTCAACTTGATCGGCAGCTGCCTGTGCTTCATTAGACAAACGGCTAGATGCTTCCACTGCTAAAATTAAGTTTTCTAAATCTTTATCCCTAGCACCGCCTACTCTCTGGCTACCCTTAACTTTAGTACTTGGTAAAGCAAAATCAGGCGTCTCTTGATAATCCAACTCCCAAACGCCTGCTATTTCGGGACTCACATGTGTGCCAATCTTAGCTTCCTCGATAATGCCACTATTCGTTGAAAACGATGATAACACTGAAGCCAAAGTCATAGGTATAAATGAAAGTAATTCCATAATTTAACCTTTTCTAATTTCTACTTTATAATATTTAGTCACTTATTATCATCAGGTTAAGCAATTTACTTTCAGTTAACAAGAGAGCATTCGTTAACTTTGGTTTGTTTACGTCAAGTACTGTCGTTAGTAAAATTCAGTAATTTTAAAATTTTTAATGAAATTAGTTAATTTTTTTGCTTAGGCTATTTACATAGACTTATCGATAATTTAAAACATGATTAAAAAAATTCATTTATAAACGATACTAGCCCATACCCAATTCAATGAGACTAGCATTGCCACCAATGGCAGTAGTATTCACCGTTTTGACACGCTCAGTGCAATATCGCTCAAGGTAGCCAGGTTGGAACATTTCACTACATCCCTCCAAGTCTGTTACAGCAACTAATTGGGTCAAAATGCCATCGGTTTCAGCCATATCTTTACCGATAGACATCAGCTCTTGAGTCGTTCCTACAGCACCAATAACGGCCAAACGACTAATGTTAAGTAACGTTGTCAACTCAGAATCATTCGTAATGCTCATCACACCTGCATAAACGCCAGACTGATTAAGAGCAGCCATAGCATCTTCACAAAGCTGTTGTTGACTTGGGAAACGAATAAACACTTCGTTACCTGCCAGTAAGGCTGCAATTAACTGCCCTAAAAATGCAATACGATTGGCTGATTGAGTTCCTAATATCATTGCTTTACCACGAGGTGCTAGGTACAACTGGTTTGACTCACCCGTTGCCCCCTCTAAGTTAATGATTTGATCCAACCTTTCGGCTTGAGCCAACAAATAATTGAACAAGCGCTGTGCTTGCTCAGTATTGGAACTGATAGCAGCTAATTTCACACTGGCTTCAGCTAGGTGTATACTGCGATGTACTGCGCCTAGTTGTGCCCAAGCTTGACACTGCTGCGCTTGATTCTGTTTAAATACTTTGGTCATTAGCTATCCTTTATATCATGTCTAAGTAGAATTTTATTGGTTTCAGATTTCAGGCATTAAACTTGGTCTAATACTCAATTTTAAACCTATTGCCACTTGGTCAATCTGGCCACATAATGAGGACCACCGGCTTTTGGTCCGGTTCCTGACAATCCACATCCCCCAAAAGGTTGTTCACCAACTACCGCCCCGATTTGGTTACGGTTGATATAGGTATTGCCCACCTTTGTACGGCGCTCAATATGATCAGCAACTGTTTCAATCCTACTGTGAATACCTAATGTTAAGCCATAACCTGTAGCATTAATCTCGTCGATAAGCTCATCAAGCTTACCTGCTCTATAGCGTATAATGTGTAAGATAGGTCCAAAATGTTCACCGCCAATAACATCAATACTGTCAACTTCGATAGCAGTGGGTAATACAAAGGTGCTATTGCTTAAATAGTGGGCAGACTCTGAACTGATAGGCGTCTGCGCAACAATACGAGCACGTTTACTTTTACGCATCTCCTCAAGGTGTGAACGCAATCCTTTTTGTGCATCTACATCAATTACTGGTCCCACATCTGTTGTCACATTTGAAGGATTACCCACCACCAACTGCGCCATATTTCCCTTAAGCAATTCGATAACCGAATCTGCAACGTCTTGCTGCAAACAAAGGACACGACACGCTGAACAACGCTGACCTGCAGATCCAAAAGCAGATAACACTGCATCTTTTACCACTTGTTCTGGCAGTGCCGTTGAATCTACAATCATAGCGTTCTGACCGCCCGTTTCAGCTATCAATAAAGGTAGATCTTTAGATAGGTTAACCGCAGTATTGGTTTGAGCGGTTCTATCTGCGCTATAAAGAGATTTATTAATGGCCTGCGCTGTCTGAGTGGAGCCTGTGAATACTACCCCATCAATCAATGGCGATGAAGTTAAGGCACCACCAACTTCACCCGCTCCCGTCACAAACTGTAATGCATAATCAGGTACGCCTGCTTGATACATAAGTTGTGCACCAAGATAAGCAATTAAACTAGTCTGTTCCGCAGGTTTAGCTACCACTGTATTACCCGCGGCTAAAGAACCGACAATCTGTCCGGTATAAATAGCCAATGGGAAGTTCCATGGACTGATACACACTATGGTGCCGCGTGCCACGCGATTTTGGGTTACTTCTTGACCCGCTAAATCGGTAAACGTATTGATCTGCATGCTAAGACGTTCAGCTTCATTGGCATAAAATCGACAGAAATCTACTGCTTCACGAATCTCATCTATACTGTCTTGAAGTGTTTTACCGGCTTCTTTATGACATAAAGCCACCAATTGCGCGAAATTTAGCTCATAAAGATCAGCAATCCGCTTCAATATAGCTGCACGTTCCTTAACGGTTACTTGCTGCCACAGGCTCTGACCGGCTACTGCCGCTTCAATGGCTTTACTAGCAAGCTCTGCATCTGCATATACTACTTCGCCAGCTACAACCTCATGGTTCCAAGGCGCCACAACCTTATTGACTTGTAAGCTACTCACAGTTGACGTATCAATTTGCTTAGCATTTATAACTGGGTTAGCAGTCCAAGTATTATTAAGATATTTATCGACTTCTGTCTTAAAAGGTTGCCACTGAGAGTCAACATAAATGTTTGGACCAAAGGAGGCCAATCTATCTTCATAGATTTCAAGCGGCATTGGAATAAGCGGATTATGTAGCGTCTCATGTTCGGTAAGCTTGTCATAGGGATGCACAGTCAACTGCTCAACAGGATGGCTCTTATCCAACAGTTGATGTACAAACGAGCTATTGGCGCCGTTTTCAAGTAAACGTCGTACTAAGTACGGCAGTAAATCTTTATGGGCTCCAACTGGCGCATAGATACGTACTGGAATGTTGTAAGCCTGCAAGATATGATCATAAAGCGCATCGCCCATGCCATGCAATCTTTGAAATTCAAAATCTTTATGTGCACTCATAATCATTATTGAGGATAAAGTATGGGCGTTGTGCGTAGCAAACTGAGGCCATAGTACACCGCGAATCTGTTCAGTTAATAAAAATCTTGCACAGGCCAGATAAGCCACATCGGTTCCCTCTTTACGGGTCCATACTGGGTAGCCAGTAATGCCTTTTTGCTGAGCCAGTTTAATTTCATAATCCCAGTAAGCGCCTTTTACTAAACGTACTGGGACACGGTCACCGACTTCTTTGGCCAAGCTTGCCAACCAAGCTAATACCGCCAAAGCACGCTTTGAGTACCCTTGTACTACCAAGCCTAACCCGTCCCAATCTTGAGTCATGGTATCGCGGTATAAGGATTCAAATAACTTCAAAGATACCTCAAGACGATCCGCCTCTTCAGCATCAATACTAATATCAACATCCACCTCACGAGCCGCCTCAATTAATAAAACACAGCGTTGACGAAGTAGACCCAAGACTTGATTTATTTGGGTAGCTTCATAGCGAGGATGCAATGCAGAAAGTTTGATTGAAACCGAAGGCTTAGGCATACCGTCTTTAACTTTTACGTGAGCGGCAGAACGAATAGCATGTAAGTAATCACTAAAGTATTTTTCAGCATCATTATGAGTGACCGCAGCCTCACCTAGCATATCAAATGAATAGGTATAGCCTTTATTACGATACGGCTGACTATTGCGATTGGCTTCCTCAATGGTCTCACCTAGTACAAACTGATGACCCATAATTTTCATCGCGCGCTGCATAGCACTACGAATCACAGGCTCACCCATTCTTTTGGTCATGCGGTCCAAAATGCCTGCTGCACTGGTAGCACTATCGATACTGACCACACGGCCTGTCATCATCAGCCCCCAAGTAGAGGCATTTACGATAAAACCATTGTCATCTTTTAAATGCTTTTTCCAATCCGCTACACTCATTTTATCGCGAATCAGCGCATCTGCTGTGGCGTTGTCTGGCACACGAATCAAAGCTTCAGCCAAACTCATTAATAAGATACCTTCTTGAGTATCTAAGCTATATTCTAATAATAAGGAGTCAACCATTTTCACAGCTTTATCATTGCTGCGTACATGCTCAACCAAGCTTTTGGTCTGATCACTAATGGCTTGTCGCTCACTTCCCTCATTATTCGTCTTAGGCTGAGCTAATGGAAGTAACTGACTTAACCACTCGTCTTCATCAGCACTATAAAGAGGCGAAATTAATTTGAATAACTCTTTAGAAGGTCGATTGATAAACTCTGGGTTTAATACGTCCTGAGCTGAGAACTGAATAGGGTTTTGGGGGTAAAAAGGGTTTAGCATACTCATACCTACTCCATTGAGACTAAAAAAATTAAAATTTAAGGCAATATGCCTATTGAACCGCCTAATAGCTACTTTAGTGAGTTTTTCAAATACAAAAAAAACACCGCCTTACCCATAGATTAATATGCAGTAAGACGGCTATAGTTAGTTCGAGCTAAATAAGACTATAAATAAAAATTTAAGAATATCGAGGCTTAGTAAACTCAAGCTGTCTTACTTTTTGACCAGTTGCTGATGATCGATCGATCAATAAATAGTAATAAGTATTAAGCAATTATCAATGACCACAGACAACGCAGGTTTAAGTAATAACAAACTCACTAATGCCTTCTTCTTTTGATAGGATTAATATTTTGATAGGGTTAACTATTAACAGTACCCGATAACTCACCTAAAAGAAAAACCTCTACGGCGTTGCTTGAGGTTATGAGCTTGATTAATAAATGTTATCATAGTTATTAAGCCCATTGTTAAACAATTCTACAGATTTTAAAATTGTGATTTAAACAAATAAATGTTTAAGCGAATAAATGATTTAAGCGAATAAATTTAAGACTATGTGTATAGCATTAGAATTTAAAGGTATATAACTTCTGCAAATAACTCAATAATATTTAACTAATATCTTAAAAATCAAAAATTTATACTTTCTAAATTATCTAATACTTATTACTTGGGCGTGTCCCTACTTGGATTATGAGGCTAAAAATGAGATAGATTTTTGTCAAACACGAATAATTCCGAAGATAATATAGGCATATTAGCTAGAAATTAGACACAGTTTGGCGAAAATATAGCCATTTTTAGACCATAACTTATTTAAGTTGTAAATAGGGACACGCCCTAACTAGATAACTAATTAATAACAACGATTTTTTAATGACTAACTGCTATGATATCTACACATTAACCTCAACTATTGCCAAAATTTTGGCTTAACATTGAAATAGTAGAACCACCTTAGGTTCAGGTATAATGTAGCGCTGTTAGCGTAAATATCATCCAAATTTTTGCCAATTTTATTTTTTGCTTGTTTTAATTCCCTTTTATATTTAGTGTTTTATCTCATTGAGTGAGTCATTCATGTCAGAGTTGCCAGATTCAATAAACCTTATTAGCCTTATTAGTCATGCTAGCCTACTCGTTCAGATTGTTATGGGGATTTTGTTGTTAGCCTCAATAATTTGTTGGGTGCTAATTTTTCGTTTAAGCGCTCGATTGGGCACAGCCAAACGTCAAGATCAACACTTTGAAAACTGGTTTTGGTCAGGTGAGGATTTGGCAAAGCTTTATCAAGGCATCCAAAATTCCCCTGATCGTCATGGATTGGCCAATATATTCTACGTGGGTTTTTCAGAATTTTTACGAATGAATAAAAAGCGTCAGCCAAAAGACCATATCATTGATGGTGTTGAACGTAAACTTCGTGTAGGACTGGGCCGTCAACAACAGACTTTAGAGTCAGGTTTGGCAGTATTGGCAAGTATAGGTTCAGTATCGCCTTATATCGGTCTATTTGGTACAGTTTGGGGGATCATGAATGCTTTTATCGGTCTATCTAAAGCCTCTCAAGTTAGCTTATCTGCCGTGGCGCCTGGTATCGCTGAAGCCTTAATTGCCACCGCAATGGGTCTATTTGCAGCTATTCCTGCTGTCTTAGCTTATAACCATTTCACTGCAAAAGCGGCGGGTATCTATGACAGTCGTGCCTTATTTTGTGATGAGATGACAGGTATGCTACAGCGTGAGACCCATGAAACAGTAGCCACATCAGCAGATGACACCCTGATTGGCAGTCAGAACGTTCGGTCGCCACTGGTATAAAAGGAGCACTGTATGAAAGCTAGCCCCTTTTCTCGTCATAAAAAAGAGCTTAATGCCTCTATGAACGTGGTGCCCTATATTGATGTAATGCTGGTACTGTTGGTTATCTTTATGGTCACTACGCCTATGCTAACTACTGGGGTAGATGTCGATTTACCTAAAGCAAGCACTGAGAATATTGCTTCAGGGGCTCAAATGCCTGTCATCGTTTCGCTAAAGAGTAATGGTGAAATCTATATGAGCTATGAAAACAATATAGATATGCCAGTGCTTGAAGAAGCTTTAATTGAAAACTTAATTGCTTTACAAAAGAACTCAAATGGCAATGATGTTCAGGTGATGATAAATGCAGACCAAAATAATCAGTATGGCAAGATTATGCAGCTCATGGCCAATTTACAGAAAGCAGGGGTCAAAAAAGTAGGCTTATTAACTGGCCAACCCCTACCTTCTGATATCAATCAATAGTAAGTGAGACTAGTACCGTGTTAAATCGAGCGCCCAGCGTATATGTACCTGTAGAGCCAGAGGACAATGGTATCGCAATGCCGGCCATTTTAAGCTTAATTGTACATGGAGCTGTCTTGGCTTTGATATATTTTACCTATCAAGTTCCTGAGATTGATAATAAAGCTATCGAAACCACTATTATAACCCCAGAGGAGCTTGCAAGTCTCGAGGCTAATATTAAAGCTAAACGTGAGACTATAGCTGCTGGCGGGGTTCCTGAAACACCTGAAATCAGTACTGAAACTGTACCATCTACAAGCAATGATTCATCCTCCAGTGCTGATGACTCCGTATTTTCTAGAAGCCTCTCATCTGTCTTTGGTCGTACGCCTGATAGGCCTGAAGCCGCTTCAACCAACAGCATAGACAATGAACCAGTTTACGAACAAACAATTGAACCAGATGTTTCACCTGCAACAGAAGAGGCGCCAACGCCTTCTTTAGCATCAGATAATACAGAGAATCCGCAGACCAATAAAAGCCCTTCTAACAGTACTACAGAGAGCGCTAAAGTAGGTCAACTTGAAGCTCAATTTCCGGCCACTTCGGTAGATAAAGGCGCAAAAGGTTCAGCTTCAACCAAAAGCAAGGGTCAAATCGCCTCTGACCTGCTAAACTACATTTCCCCCAGATGGAATCCTGATCAAAAATTTGTTGGTACTAAAATTACAGCCTATATTAAGGTTGATGATAATGGTAATGTACTTTCAGTGACTACCAATGCAAAAGATAAGGACCTTGGGGATTCGCTTATTGAAGCGATTAAACAAGCCAGTCCATTAACGCCTATTGCTGGATCAGGATATACAAAGCTAGAGCCAGTATTTGTCGTTACTAGAAAATAAAAACCAAGCTGTTATTTTTCTTCATAGCGTTATCTACAAGCTTAAAAAGCTTAATTTATTAAAATAAACTTAGAATCTATTGGACTTTTATAATGATTTCACTTTATCAAAGACGCGCATTTTCAAATAAACTTTCAGCTATATCTGCGATAAGTATTGTTATAAGTAGCTTAACCCTGCCAGTAATTGCACTTGCAGCAGATGAAGATGATGACGTTATTCGTTTTACAGTAGAGAAGCAAGTAGAAGTTGCGAATACCCAAGTGGCTTTCGTACCTTTTGCTGGCGATCGCAATGTCTCCAACATTATTCAGTCTGATTTACAAGCATCGCCTTTACGAGTCACAAGTGAAGGCTTAATTGGTCAGCCCCATAGCCGAGATGAATTGGCCGCTACACTACCTGCATGGCAACAATTGGGTATTCCTTTCATGGTTATCGGTAGAAGTAACACTGTTGGAGACAATACAACCCTTACTTTTGAAGTTATTGAAGTATCAAAAGGCAGAATCATTAAAGGCACCCAAACCGTTACTGATGCCGATAGCAAGACTGCCGCCCGTAAAGCTTCTGGTCGTATCTATGAATTAATTACTGGTAAAAAATTAGATTTAAATGCGCGTATTATCTATGTCGAAGAGAACGGTACCGGTAAATCCAGAACTTCATCCCTCATATTAATGGATGCTGATGGCAGTAACAAACGTGTGCTCGCAAAAGTGGTTGATGCTATAATTTATAGCCCTTCGGTGTCACCTGATGGCCGCTTTGTAGCCTATTCTGTACAGTTAAAAGACAATACGGCCAATTTATGGAAACAAGACCTTAAGACTAACCAACTGACTCATCTTGTAGACCTAAAAGGCAGTAGCCTCAATCCTAGCTTCTCTTCAGATGGCAGTAAAATTCTTTTTTCAAGTACAATAAGTGGTGATGCAGATATTTACCGCATCAATAGCACTGGAGGTAAGCCTGAGTTGGTAATGTCTGGCCCATATGACCAAGTTACCCCAACTTATGCGCCTAACGGTAGCTTTGTTTATGCCTCAGATCATGCCAGCCCTAATCGTCCTAGCTTATACCGCTATAATTTCTCCGGTTCTCCAGTACAAATTTCACGTGGTGGTTACTCAACCAATC
This sequence comes from Psychrobacter sp., assembly GCF_018260395.1. Taxonomy (GTDB): domain Bacteria; phylum Pseudomonadota; class Gammaproteobacteria; order Pseudomonadales; family Moraxellaceae; genus Psychrobacter. The sequence goes on along the minus strand of NZ_JAGLBC010000003.1, from coordinate 38,820 downwards.
CGAATTATAGCCCCGATGGTACTAAAATTGGTTTTTTAAGTGGACGAAGTGCGGCGATTATGAGTAGCAACGGCGATATTATTGCAAATTATGGAGCAACGGGGCTAGATGAAGCCCCTAAATTCTCACCTACTGGAGAACGCGTGGTTTACTCTCAAGGTGCCAAGAAAGGCAATATCGTAATTCGATATATAGACGGTGGAAAGACTATAACGCTACCTATTGACGGTATTGCCAAGTCGCCTACCTGGGTACCAAGTGGACAATAGCCTTAACTTTTTAATTGTTTAAGAAACACTTATACTCTAATGATATGAAACAACCTTGGTTCAAACTAAAGTTGTTTCATAGTTTTATTATTCATTGTTTTAAGCTTTAGCTTGCCGCTGTTCTTTGGCAATGTGAGTGGTTTGAGATAATGTTAGCTTTTTATCTATTTAATAAGAGATTGACTATGTATTTAACGGCTAAGAATTCTTTATTTATAATAGTCATATCTTGCTTAGGCATTATTTTATCAGGTTGCCAAAACATTCAACTGGCAGAAAGCCCAATTCCTGTAACCGCAGAATTTAAGACCTTCACTACTTATAATGCTACTTCTAACTCATATATTTCATATAACGCTAATGCTTCAAAGTAAGTAAAACCAAACTGTCAAACATGCCTTAAGCCATAAACTTAGGAGGCTGGTTTATTAATGTTTGTGCCAAGTGCTCCCCAAATAACTTTGCGGTATTGATATCCCCCTCTCCTGGCGTAATCTCAGGGGGTGCGTCACCGGATTGGGTCATTAAACCTAAGAAACTTGACAGACGATTTATGTCATTTTCTGTATGGCCGGTTGGCATTACCGGTAATCCTGCCCAGTTCATACCGTGCTGCATGCTGAACAAACAAATTTGCTGAAGTACTGCTAGCTTGTCCCCACTTAGACCGCCAGAGTTGGCAAAACCTGCCGCCCACTTGCCATGCCATTTACGGTGATACCAACGTTTAGAAGTACTGTCCATAAAAGTCTTAAATTCAGCGGTAATACTTCCCATATATACCGCACTACCAAATATTATCATTTGCGCAGCATCAGCAAACTCCCAATCCATGTCATCAATATCCAGTGCTCGGACCTCAACTTTATCCATAGCATACTCTTGAACACCTTTCTCAATAGCATGGGCTACTTTGCGGGTATGCCCAAAATTACTGTGATAAATAATAGCAATCTTTAAGGCCTCAACTGGCGTGCTCGAATTTATAGAACTTGAGTTATCAGTCATGAGTGGGATACATCCTATTTTGATATAAAGGGCCGTGTTAAAGCAAATAATGTGCTTTTTGACCTAACTTAATGATATAAGGCGCTATTTAACCTAACCTGAGCTGATATTGCAAATTTAGCTAACAATCTACTACACAGCTAACTTAGAGCTAGCTTTAACCCGTTCAGGCGAATTTGATAATCAATAAGGCCATCCGACCAGTATTATTTTCACCCAAATGAGTTTTTCTACGATATGAGTAATAGCGGCTGTCTGCATAGCTACAAGCCAATGCAGAACTTAACTCTTGTCCGTCTTTCTTTTCATCAAATGATGCCTCAGCTGATGAACCAATTGGAGCTTCAACTTGTATACCCAACTGGTTTAGCTGTAATTTAGCAAGCTTCGGCAGATCTAGCCATGCTTTATTGGGGTCATCATGATTGCCAACAATTTTGTGTCGAACCATTTCAATGTCCATGCCCAATTTTTCGCATCCCATCACTAACTTATCAACCACTTCTTGGGAGACTTCATAACAAGCTTGACTAATACAAGCACCTATCCAAGCTTGCGGTGTAGTTTTAAGTAGGCAAATGCTAGATGTAGCGGAGTTAGAGGTGCTAGTATTTAATTCCTCAAGAGCTGAAGTTTGCTTATTACAACTGATCTTATGTTTATTAAGCTCATAAAAAGTTTCAAAGATAACGCCGTTTGCCAACCCTTGCCAGCCGGCGTGAATTGCAGCGGTTTGTCCTGATTTTGGGTCATAAATCACAATAGGCACACAGTCAGCAGTCATAATGGCCAAAGCTTGGTTGACATGATTTATGATCATTGCATCAGCTTCAGGTGCACTTAATGACCCTTTATATGGCTCATTTTTATCAATGCGAATAACTTTATTGCTATGGATCTGACTCAGCCAATGTATCACTTCAACGGTTGACTTATGATGACTTGTTGCTAAGTACTCATTAATTAACTGCAATAGTTGAGCTCTATTATGCAGCACATTTATAGGATCATCATGGACATGCAGACCCAAATTAAAAAGTCCATAACTATTACTTTTCGCAGTAGCATCGGATGCCAACTGTACGCCTGCATTGGTCTGAATAATCAAAACCTTATCACTGTGAGCTAGTATTTGAAAAGGCTCTTTATGAGTTAAAATTGGCATAGTCATCACCAGTTAATATAGTCAATAAGCATCACACTCTACTATCGCCTACTCACGTAGGATTTCTGCTAATTTAAGGATATCTTCGGGTAAGGGCGCCGTTACCTCAATATCCTCACCTGTCTCTGGATGCACGAACCCTAGCTGATACGCATGCAAAGCTTGACGGGGAAAACTTAAAATCGCTTCACGCTGTTCTTGTGTCAGACCTGCTCTTAACTGCTGACGGTTACCATAGACATTATCACCAATAATAGGATGACCAATATGGCTTAAATGCACACGTATTTGATGGGTGCGACCTGTCTCTAGCTGTACATCTAGCAAGCTATAATTATCATTTAATGGCGTGATGGTCATAATATGAGTTATGGCGGGTTTGCCCACACTGGTAACTGTCATTTTGGTGCGCTGATTGCGATGACGTCCTATCGGAGCATCAATAGTACGTTGCCTTTTCAAACTCGCAGCATCGCCAGCCACGATACATTGATAATGACGATAAACTGTTTTATCTCTTAATTGATCCTGCAACTTCAGTTGCGCCGCTTTGGTCTTACCTATTACCAGTAACCCAGAGGTGTTTTTATCAATGCGATGCACCAAACCTGCTCTGGGTAGATGAGCTTGATGTGGATAATGATATAATAACCCATTCACTAAGGTACCAGTCCAGTTACCAGCGCCAGGATGCACCACCATACCCACGGGCTTATTAATCACTAGCACACTGTCATCTTCATAAATGATATCTAAAGCTATATCTTCAGGTTGATCGGAGCCATGTTGCTCAAGTTTCGCCTTTAGTAAAATATGGTCGCCTTCTTTCACTCGATACTTTGGTTTCTCAACTTTGCCATTAATAGTCAAATTGCCTGATTTCATCCACTCTTGAAGTTGAGAGCGAGAATGATCAGCAAATAGGTCTGCCCCAAGCTTATCAATGCGCTGACCTGCCTCTTCATTAATGACCATATGTTCAGCATGTACGTCTACTATTAGATTCTCAATGGTACTTAGATTTGATTGTTCATCTTGGCTGTCTATATCCTCTAATTCATCATCTAATTCGTCCTCTAATTCATAATCAAAGTCTTCCGCTTCAAAATCTTCCTCCTCTACGTCCAGATCCGATTCACAGTCTTTATCCAATAGTAAATCTGCTCGGTCTAAGGCTTCATCCTTTGAAGGTGGCACAGTTTCTGAAGCTATTGTATTTGACGAATTAGTTTGTGAAGACATTGAATTGGAAGAATTAGTAATTGAAGACATAGCAAATGGGACCAAATTAAGTGATATATTAATGTGCTAAGTGTAGCATGATTTGGACTTTTCTTACTGCTTTACCTTTAATGCTTAAACCATTTAGAAAAGCTAAAATAAATGTTTTCAAATGAATTAAACCTTTAAGTTCGTCATTGTTAAAGTTTTATCATGTCATATACTTATTGACTAACAACAATACAAACACCATTGAGATAGCAATAGCTTTATAATGCTATACCAAAATATTATGGTAGCGTGCTACACTAGACCCACTAAAATTTGACTAAAATATTCTGCGGAGATTTCCATGCAGCGTTCTTCAACTTATTTGATTACTGCATTAACCCCTAATACCCCTTATTCTTTTCGTAAGACAAAGCTAACTTTGGCATTATTAACTGCTGGTATGTTGAGCTTATCGGGGTGCCAAACGCTAAAAAATATTACTGGCAAAGACTCGGATGCGGTCGCTTCTGCACAAAAAACAGATGCTCAGTATTATAAAGAAGCGGTTGATTCGATAGACAAAGGACGCTACCTTTATGCATCAGAGCAGTTAACAGAACTACGTACTTTTTATCCAACTGGTCCCTATGCCGAGCAAGCGTTACTAGATTTGATGTATAGCCAATTTAATACAAAGGAATATGCGTTGGCGGCAACCAGTGCTGAACAATTTATTAAACTATATCCTCGTAACTCACAAGTTGATTATGCCTACTATGTACGCGGCGTGGCTAATATGCAGGAAGGTACCAGTAGTTTATTAAGTATCGCTAAATTACAACAAGCGCATCGTGATACCTCTTATTATCGTTTAGCATTTAGCAATTTCCAAGAATTATTGGCACGTTTTCCTAATAGTAGCTATGCCCCAGATGCTGCTCAACGTATGATATACATATATAATCAATTTGCCGAAAGTGAACTATCAGCAGCTCGTTGGTATATCAAGCGTGAAGCATATGTGGCTGCAGTGAACCGTGCAAGATGGGTGTTTCAGTATTATCCTCAAAGCCAACAAGTTCCTGAAGCAATCGCCATCTTAGCTTATAGTAATGAACAGCTTGGTCTAAATGATTTGGCACAGCAATATAAGACTTTATTACAAATTAACTATCCTGAATGGCTCACACGTGATGGTAAAGTACGTATAACCAATAACCGTGCCGGTAGCTTATTAAACAGAATAACTTATGGTAAATTAGGGCGTTCTGATAAAAATAATGTTTCTGACACAGCTCAAAACTCTGAGTACACCGGAGCTACCAAACTCCAAGTCATTGAGCAAGCTGCTCAGTTACAGCTTCCGTCAGACAATGCAGCATTAACTAACCGAAGCTTACCTACTGTAGATACTAACCGTCAGGGCGTTAAACTTGGTCTTGGTTTACCTCAAGATACAGCTACTGGTCCTGGTACAGGAAATGCAACGATGCCACAGACCCGCATTGCTAGTCCTAAAGATATGTACCCTGAAAACATTAATAATCAATAAACTGGCGTCTGACTAACCCTTGAACGCCACGCTGTAAAATTAATACTTATAAGCCACTTTATAGGCATATCCTTTAAAGTGGCTTATCTGTTTAAAAAATTGCAATTTAACTTTATTCATCCAACTTTTTTGCAAATCAGTTTTATCAAGTAAGGCCAAACATAGTTATGAGCATCCCTAATCATATTCTTGATCAATTAAATAGCCAAGCCGATCTGGTAGGGATTATTGCTAAACACACCACTTTAAAACGTGCTGGTAAAGAATTTAAAGGTAACTGTCCTTTCCATGGTGAAAAGACACCTTCTTTTTATGTTAATCCGCAAAAAAATGTTTATAACTGTTTCGGTTGTGGCGTGGGTGGCAATGCCATCAGCTTTTTGCGGGATTACGAAAATCTAACTTTTATGGAAGCGGTAAGAGAATTATCTCGTCAAACAAGTATTGAGATACCTAAAGAAGACAATAAAGATTTACGTTATAAAAAAGGACCAAGACAAGCTGTTTCTGTTCAAAATAATGAAAATTCGCAGCCCGCTCATTCTAATCCTAGTTCGCCGCGCCATTTAGATTCTTTGGGTAATCCATCTAATCCTCCAATCGAACCTAGCAATTCGATAGCTACTAAAGATACTTTTAACCGTGATCATCAAGGTGTTGTGACGCAAAATGACTCCGCGCCTTCTGTCCTTAACAATCTTGGCAATCCTGACAATAGCAATATTAGCAATTCAAATAGCTATCCAAATAACCCTAACCATCCAAACAGCCATCCGAATGCTAAAACCGATAAAGATAACGGTGGCTATATTGATGAGAGTAGCTATTATAACTCAGCGCCGCCTTCGGACTCTGTTTCAGACCCAGTTTCAGACTGGGACATTGGCTTTTATTCAAATGATGTAGGCGGCTTCGAACCTAGCCTAGATTCTAGCCTTGATTCTAGCTTAGATTCGATGCCTGACTATCCAAACTCAGCATCGCACCCACACGCTCAACTTGAGCCTCAACATCAATCTCAACAACCTCAAGCTCAACACCCTCAAGCTCGATTACAACAGGTCAACCCTGTCAAAAATCAAGAAGGTGACCTGTACGACCTATTGATTAGTATCTGTCAGTTTTACCAAAATAATTTGCAAGAAAATTCGCGCGCTATGACTTATTTTAAAGAGCGCGGTTTAACCGATAAAATCATTGATGAGTTTAAACTCGGATATGCCCCTACGGGCTGGCAACATTTAGAGCAAGCTTTTCCACGAGATATAGAAGGTTTGAAGGCTTTAGGATTAGTGCGTCAATCCGAAAAAGGGCGTGATTATGACTTATTACGCGACCGAGTTATTTTCCCTATCCGTGATAATCAAGGGCGGGTTATCGGCTTTGCTGGAAGGGCTTTAGACAATGAAGTAAAACCTAAATACATCAACTCTAGCGACTCTCCTGTATTTCATAAGCAGCATGTTCTATACGGTTATTTTGAGTCAAGACATCATCGAGCCAATGATTGGCTAGTGGTTGAAGGCTATATGGATGTCATCGCCTTATATCAAGCAGGCATATATGGGGCAGTAGCCTCGATGGGGACCTCTATCAATGAGAGTCAAATTGCTCGTTTATTGCAAATGAACCCCACTTTAACCTTATGTTTTGATGGTGATAGCGCAGGTCAAAAGGCTGCTTGGCGAACCCTCGAAGTTGCTTTACCAGTTTTAAGCGATGACAAAGAACTGCGCTTTTTGACCTTACCTGGCGGGCATGACCCCGACACTTATGTGGCCATGCACGGAGTTGATGCCATGCGTGAGCAGATAAAAAACGCCATGCCTTTGTCCCAGTATATTTTTGCTTATCTAAGCGAGCGTTATGACTTGAGTTTGGCAGAAGGCAAAGCCAAACTGATGTCGCAAGTCAGACAATTGACCAATAACTTGCCTAAAGGCTCAAGCTTTAAGTATTTGCTTAACAATGATATCTATCAAAAACTTGGTGGTCGAAAAGGTCAAAAAAATTCAGCACACGATGCGCTATTGGATTTTGACAGTGACATGACGGTCAGCCGAATGCTTGAACTATGTTTATTGTTTTCACCTAATTTAATGAAAGAAGACCCTATTGAACGCATATGGCAAGAGTCTGGTGTTACAGATATTGAGCTGTGTGAGAAACGTTCAAAACAAAAAACAGCAGATAATGCACCAGCCACTTCCCCTATTGAGATGTCTATTGACTCAAGCGATAATAAAGCTTCTATACAAGCGCCACCTCTACCCAGTTGGCAAGATTTTGATAATACTAGTTTGGTCCAGCTTACAAAAACAATCAGCTCTTTAGAGTCTTATTTACCGAAGGATACCAATGCTGCCGCTCACTTTATACTTGCCAATCTGCCAGCCAATACTCAACAATCCTTGGCCAAACGTTGGCACCCATTTTGGTCCAATTTAAACCAGCGCGGTATCATTGATGTCGATGAACTGGTTGATGATTTGCTGATACAGCTTATGTTAAATGCCTTATCAAAACAAATGTCACAATCGAAGAGTATTATTATCATCAGACACCTAAATCGTCAACGTCAGACCTTAATGAATTGGTCAAAACAACAGCAAGCTATACAAGCCAATAAAAAGGTTTAAAGTCGCTACGATGGACTTTTTGATCCATGCTAAGTTATTGGTTCTAAACACAATATAACAAATGACTTTAAAAAAACGTTTATGCCCCCATATTATTATTATCACGGGGTTGAACAAAAGTATTTATAAGACATATTTACAGGTTTGTTTTTACTAAGAATATCCTTATTTGCGGTGCTGTTTTGGATATTATGTTATAATGTCGGACTAATATTTTTTCTTTGGCTACAGATTTGGTTGCTCAACTTACCATAAATAGCATTTGCAATTAATGCAACGATAAGACAACAATCTGGCCTATTAAAAACTCATTGCACCCTAACTCTACCTTTAACCTACATCTTCTATTGCAAGCGAGATATTATGACCGATAAGGCAGCCTCTCAATCTACCTCTCAATTAGCCACCCTTATTCAAATGGGTAAAGAGCAAGGCTATTTGACTTATGCTGAGCTGAACGACCAACTTCCCGCCTCAATTACCGAAAGTGACCAAATTGAAGATATCGTTCAAATGCTTACGGATGTTGGTATTAAGATTTTTGAATCAGCACCTGATGCTGATGATATATTAATGAACGATGGGGCCAATGATGATGAGATGGCCACTGATGAAGCAGCGGCTGTATTGGCTGCTGTAGAAACAGAACCTGGCCGTACCACTGACCCTGTTCGTATGTATATGCGTGAAATGGGTACTGTCGATCTACTGACCCGCGAAGGCGAGATTGTTATCGCTAAGCGTATTGAAGAAGGTATCCGTGACGTTCAGCATGCTATGGCGTATTGGCCAGGTACCGTTAAATTTATTCTTAATGAATATGACTTAGTTGAAGCAGGCGAGAAGAAACTTTCTGATGTTATTACAGGTTTCTTAGATCCTGAAGAGCTTGAGCCTGTTGAAGTTGAAGAAGAAGAAGTGCCCGTTATCACGACTAAGTCTATCGTTAAAGACTTAGATGTGGATGATGAAGACGAAGATGAAGCAGACGTTGAAGATGAAGAGGATGCCGAAGAAGCTGGTGGCCTAGATCCTGAACTAGTTCGTCAGCGTGTTGAAGAAATTCGTGAACTATTTGTAACTGCAAAACAAGCTTTAGCAGATTATGGCCGTGGTAGTCCACAAGCCCAAGAAGCGTATGCGCAGTTAGCAGATCGCTTTATGCTATTAAAACTAAATAACCGCATGTCTGATAACGTTATGGCAATTATGCATGACGTGTATGACGATGTTCGTAAGCAAGAGCGCCAAATCATGCGCTTGGTGATTCGCCGCGGTAAAATGCCACGTAGTGAGTTTCGTAAGACTTTTCCAAGTAATGAAACCAACGTTGATTGGTTATCGGATCGACTTAAAGGCAATCCTAAATTTTCAGATAGCTTGGCTAAAGTGGTTGATGATGTGGTTGTATTACAGCGCCGTATCCGTGACCATGAAGACAAATTAGGCATGCAAATCAACGAGATGAAAGAAGTGGCTCGTCGTATGGCCATAGGTGAAGCTAAAGCTCGTCGTGCAAAAAAAGAGATGGTTGAAGCCAACTTACGTCTGGTTATTTCTATTGCTAAAAAATATACCAACCGTGGATTACAATTCTTAGACTTAATTCAAGAAGGTAACATTGGTTTAATGAAAGCGGTTGATAAATTTGAATATCGCCGTGGTTATAAGTTTTCAACATATGCTACATGGTGGATTCGTCAGGCAATAACTCGTTCAATTGCTGACCAAGCTCGTACCATTCGTATTCCGGTGCACATGATTGAAACTATCAATAAAATCAACCGTGTATCTCGTCAGCTTCTTCAAGAAATGGGTCGTGAACCAACACCTGAGGAATTAGGCGAACGTTTAGAAATGGACGAAGGCAAAGTTCGTAAAGTGTTAAAAATTGCCAAAGAACCTATCTCTATGGAAACACCTATCGGTGATGATGAAGATTCACACTTAGGTGATTTTATTGAAGACCAAACCATTTCAAGTCCTGTTGAAGATGCAACTTCAGCCGGTTTACAAGAAGCCACTAGAGATGTATTAGGCAATTTGACTGAACGTGAAGCAAAAGTATTGCGCATGCGTTTTGGTATTGATATGCCAACAGATCATACCTTAGAAGAAGTTGGTAAGCAGTTTGATGTTACTCGTGAGCGTATTCGTCAGATTGAAGCCAAAGCTTTACGTAAGTTACGTCACCCTTCTCGCTCTGAACATTTGCGTTCATTCCTAGAAAACGACTAATATGTAACATGACTACACTTTGAAAGAAAAGCTGAGTCATCTCAGCTTTTTTTATGATTAAAAATAGCTTAAATTGTCTTTATAGACTTTTATTAAGCTATATCCAATACAACTATGGATACCAGACGGGAACCTATCTATGTCAAACAATAATCCAAATTTAAATATTAACCAAGGTTTAACCTTACACTCAGACCCTACTGCTAAAAAAACCGATATTCAAAATATGCATCTTTGGGAATTCCCAATGGATTATCCAATGAGCATTATTGGTCATGAAGGCGAACATGACACCCTTCTTAATGAAGTTAAGCTAATTTTAGGCACTCAGTTTCCACAATTCGATACTGAGACTTTAGTGGTCAAAAAATCTAGCACGGGTCGCTTTACATCAGTTCGTGCTAAGCTGTATTTTACTGATGCACAACAAGTTAATGACCTATATGCAGCTTTACACAAGGCACCAACAGTTCGCACTGTGGTCTAAACCTGTTAGAAATATTTCCATTGATTTTATTTAAATGGCATTCTTCTAATATAGTTTATACAATTTAATGTAATGTACTTATAATCTAAATATTTCTAAATATATTTTCTATTTAATAGAGCAGTTTATTCTGCTCTATTTTTTTTGCTAAAAATTCAAACTGTCTTTTAGCTATCAGTTTTAACTAAACCTTCTAATTAGCACTTCTAACTATCACTTCTAACGGTCACTTCGAACTGCACTTCGAACTGTTACTTTTTTTTGATTATTTTTACATACGACTATGACGGTTACAATTTTTTTAAAAAAAATTTTTATTAGATATTTTTCAATTAATTTACTTGACACGTTCTGTAAGCGATACCCTATCGGCAGTTGCAAATTTGCAACTATTCATGATGGCTAAATGTTCATTTCAATCAGGGTAATTGAGCTTGTAAGTGTCACTTTGTCAAGATAGCAATTTTAGTTTTTTTCCTTTATATTGTGCCTACATCACATAAACCACCCTATATCTTGTGTTTCAATAAAATGACAGGCACTAAATATAGTTAGGTAATCTTTACCAACAGTGGGACGATTTAATCGGGTCACAAGGCATCAATTAGCGGAGACAGCAATGACAAATATGGATAAAATTAATGTAATGAAACGAGACGGCCGTTTAGAGCCAATCGATTTAGATAAAATTCATAAGGTCATAACCTGGGCTGCTGAAGGATTAAATAATGTTTCAGTTTCTCAAGTAGAATTGAAATCTCATATCCAGTTCTATGATGGTATCAAGACTCGTGATATTCATGAAACCATCATTAAGGCTGCTGCCGATCTCATTAGTGAAGACACCCCTGATTATCAATATCTAGCAGCACGTCTTGCTATCTTCCATTTGCGTAAGATTGCCTATAATCAATTCGAGCCACCACATTTATACGACCATGTGGTCAAATTAACTGAATCTGGCAAATACGATCAGCATATTTTGCAAGACTATTCACGTGAAGAGTTTGATCAATTAAACGAGTATATTGATCACTGGCGTGATATGACGCTAGCCTATGCAGCTGCCGAACAGATGGCCGGTAAATATTTGGTACAAGACCGCGTTACCAAGACCGTATTTGAAAGCCCTCAGTTCTTATATATGCTAGTCGGGATGTGTCTGTTCGCTTCGTATGAGAAGTCTGAGCGTATGCACTATGTGAAGCGCTTTTATGATGCCAGCTCACAATTCAAAATATCACTACCTACTCCGATTATGTCAGGCGTTCGTACCCCTTCTCGTCAATTCAGCTCCTGCGTATTGATTGAGTGCGGCGATAGCTTAGACTCTATTAACGCCACTACAAGTGCTATCGTACGTTACGTATCACAACGTGCCGGTATCGGTATCAATGCTGGCAATATCCGTGCTTTAGGTAGCCCTATCCGTGGCGGTGAGGCACAGCACACTGGTTGCATCCCTTTTTATAAGCTGTTCCAAACTGCGGTTAAATGCTGCTCTCAAGGGGGTGTTCGTGGTGGTGCAGCGACCTTATTCTATCCACTATGGCATTTAGAAGTAGAGTCATTATTGGTACTTAAAAACAACCGTGGTGTAGAAGACAACCGTGTGCGTCATATGGACTATGGGGTTCAAATTAACCGCACTTTATACACACGTTTAATCAAAGGTCAGAACATTACTCTATTCTCTCCTTCAGATGTACCAGGTTTATACGAATCTTTCTTCGCTGATCAAGACAAGTTTGAAGAGCTCTATACCAAATACGAACAAGATGAAAGCATCCGCAAGCGTCAGATACCTGCTACTGAATTGTTCAGCCTAATGATGCAAGAACGTGCCAGCACTGGTCGTATTTATATTCAAAACGTTGACCACTGTAATACCCATAGCCCATTTGATCCAAGCGTGGCCCCTATTCGCCAGTCCAACTTATGTATGGAAATTGCTTTACCTACCAAGCCATTAAACAACATCAATGATGAAAATGGTGAGATCGCTTTATGTACTTTATCAGCGGTTAACTTAGGTGAAGTTGAAAACCTTCAAGATATCGAAGAGCCAGCGGAGTTAATTGTCCGTGCTTTAGATGCATTACTTGATTATCAAGACTATCCGGTAAAAGCGGCTGAGAATGGCAGCATGAGACGCCGTACTTTGGGTGTTGGCGTGATTAACTACGCTTATTATCTAGCTAAAAATGGGGTTAAGTATTCTGACGATTCAGCGCTAGGTCTTACCCATCAAACATTTGAAGCGCTACAGTATTATTTATTAAAAGCGTCAAACAAGCTTGCTAAAGAAAAAGGTGCTTGTCCTGCATTCAATGAGACCACTTACTCACAAGGCATCTTACCGATTGATACCTATAAATCTGACCTAGATAAAGTGTGCAACGAGCCACTGCGTTTAGACTGGGAAGCCTTACGTAGCGACATCGTCGAGCATGGTCTACGCAACTCTACCTTATCTGCGTTAATGCCATCTGAGACGTCAAGCCAAATTGCCAATGCTACCAATGGCATTGAGCCACCACGCGGTTTGGTATCTGTTAAGGCGTCTAAAGATGGTATCTTAAAGCAAGTTGTGCCTGATATCTTGAACCTAAAAGGTCAGTACGAACTATTATGGCAAATGCCTAACAATGATGGTTACCTGAAGCTGGTTGCAATTATGCAGAAGTTCATTGACCAGAGTATTTCTGCCAACACTAACTATGATCCCACGCATTATGAGGGTCAACGTGTGCCAATGAAGATATTGCTAAAAGATCTTCTCACTGCTTATAAACTTGGTGTGAAAACCTTGTATTACCATAATACCCGTGATGGTGCTAATGATGCACAGGCCGATATTGATGATGGTTGTGCGAGTGGGGCTTGTAAGTTGTAGTATTTGGTAGCTAATCCTGCCATCCGCTTGTATCTGCTGACGACAATGGCGTGCGAACTATCGTGTCTAGGTGTGTTGCTGTTATCACGACACCACTCCTATCCACAGTTCGCATCGCCATTGTCGTCAGCAGGATACCGCTCCTGTCAGGGCTATTGGTTTTCTCGATGACTATTTATTGATATAGGTTAAGTTATGTTCGTTGTACCAATTAAAATGGTTAGTACTTTACAAACTTTAAAGTTTTTTAAACCAGTCGCTAGAGTTCTCATGGTCATGGTTGCTGAAAATAAAAAGCTCAAGTTTATAAAGTTTTTAAAATATGTAAATCTCAATCTTGAAAATATGTCTAAGGAAGAACATAGAGAATTAAAAAAAACAATAAACTCTAATGAAGGTCGTAAATTGTTATTTAAGTACCTTGAAGAAGTGACCAGTATAGATAGTGATATTGCTATGATGGCACTAACATTACTTTTTTGTGAAGATCCAGAATTTGATTTTGACTTATTTTATGAAGTATTGATCTTGAAAGCATTAAAACAATTAGATGACCAAACAATTAATTTTTTTATTAGAGCTACTAGAGATGTTGAGTTACAGAAGAATAAAAAACTACCTTATGACCGTGTAACTGTTTCATCAAATAGCTGTCTTTTAGATGAAAATTGGAATCAAGAATCAGTTGGAATTGTTATAAGACAACTTCAAGAACTAAACTTACTACTGCCTGATCCTTGTTCAACTTCACCTTATGCAGGCAGTGATGACAACTGGATGGTTGAATACGGTATTAGTGATAATACTAGGAAAATTGCAAGTCTATTTGATAAGGCAAGATTATTGAGTAGTGAATATGAATTACAGCAAGCATAGCGTGGGTGCAACGAAGTGAAACCCACGGATTGAATAATAACTACGTTTACAAACAGTTCAATGAATCTATAGATAGAGTAGGAAGATTGGTTTCGGAGAATAGCCTAGCTCGTCGTGGGTTATCACCCACGCTACCGTAAATCGAACAAAAGCTCAGCCAGCCATAAGAAACAACCCGAAATATTAGACAACCTTACAACCTAATTAGAGTTATGCAGAATTTGTAGCGTGGGTGCTACGCAGTGAAACCCACCAAATAAAAAACTCCACATCAATGGTTATCGCCCACCCTATTATCTAAATACTTTTAATGAAGTCCTTTAAATATAAGTATTTAGATAAGTCAGCTCATAGTTATGATACGATGATGTAAACCCTATAGGCTGATCTAAGGCAGATTTATTAAATGGATAAAATTAAAAGGCTAGCGGATAAAGCCGATTACTCATTACAAACTGCATATGACATTTTAGATGCTAATACCCTATGTCATATCGCTTTTATTGATGATGACCGTCCTATGTCGATCCCAATGGCTTACTGGCGTATAGACAATAGTATATATTTTCATGCCGCTAACAAAGGTCGATTTGAAAAATCCACAATCGGTAAGAAGATATGTGTGTCTGTTGCGACTGTAAAGGAATTTGTACTAGCAAGAAGTGGCTTTGAGCATACTTATAATTATGAGTCAGTTGTAATACATGGTGTACCCACTAGTGTTGACAACTCAATAGAAAAATATGAAGTATTAAAAGCGTTTATTGAAGGGCTATACCCAGATCGATGGTCACAGCTGAAAGCAATTAAGGACTCTGAGCTAAGAGCGACTAAAGTACTGAAATTGGATATTGAAAATTTTGCCTGCAAGGTACGACAAGGTGCTCCAGATGATACTTCAATGGGTACTGACTACCCTGTCTGGGCAGGAGAGATACCCATTAATCAATCATTGGGTAAGCCTATTCAGGATGGCATATTAAAAAAAGGCGCACCAGATAGTCCTCTATCTTTTGTTTACCTTGAGACTTTAAAAAGGTTTGAGCATTGAGAGCAAACGCACACTACTTAAAAGATAAGGTATCAAAATGTTCATTATCAACCTAACCTATAAAACCGAACTCGAAAATATTGAACGATTTTTGGATAAACATATTGAATTCCTAAACGAGCAATATGAATTGGGCAATTTTTTAGCGTCTGGCGCCAAATTACCAAGAACGGGCGGAATCATTTTATCGAATGTAAAATCAAAATTTGAACTAGAATCAATTATTGAAAAAGACCCGTTTAAAATAAATGACCTAGCGGATTATGAAATGATTGAATTTATACCTAGCAAAACTTCTAACGAATTGACATTTTTAATGGAATAAAAAGAACCGTAGCATGGGTGCAACGCAGTGAAACCCACGGATTGAATAGCGATTACGTTATTAAATAGTTCAATCAATTTATAAATAGTAAGTTCAATTTTGCATAATAGTTTAGCTTGTCGTACGCTATCACCCACGCTACTATACTGTTTAAATATAAATAAAGAGCCCATTTGGGCTCTTTTTTTTGGTTTGGTGTTTACTCGATTTGTACGGCTACGGCTATTATAGGTTAAAAATGAAATTTAACTAACGCACTAGGTGCGCTTTGATTGACCCCATCGATACCGTATTTATTGTTCCAATAGCTGTATTCGACGCCAACTTCCAAACGATTATCAATATCTAAAGCGTCTTGTAAGTTGTATTTGATTTGCGGATTAATATGGATGTTGTCTTCACGGTCATCATTGTTAAAGGCATAGTCAACATAACCTTCTAGTACAACGTTATTTTTCTCCCAACCATAGGTCAAGGTAATTTGTTGGTCGTCATCTGTATTGTCATTAAATGCATGATATAAGGTGGCTGACGCATATTTCATATTAGGAATTGGCAAGTTTAAGTCTACCCCGATACCTACTAAATAGTTGTCTTGGCTAAAGCCGCTACTGTTTGAACCAAACTCATACGTACCCGCAAGGTTTATTTGTTTAATAAGGCCGTTTTTGTAGTTCCCAAGTTTAAATTTGGGAGACAGCTCACCGTATGTCTCTTTAAAAGTGGCGCCTTCATCATTTTTGTCGCCTTGATGACGGTCTACAAAGAAGAACACCCCACCCCAATCATGTGCTGAGACATGCTCTAGCGTAACCGTGGTTAATTCTCCATCCTCTACCAGCTCATAGTCACTGCCGTATAAGGCGGATATGCTGGTGTCAGAAAAAAAGGTTTTGGCTTGAGCAGTGCTCATCAACCCTAGGGATCCAATAGTGACGGTTGCTAACATCACTGATTTTAAACAGACTAGATTAAGTGTCGATAGTTTACAAGCGTTTGCATGCGCTTGCTTTGATACGTTGTTTGGGTTGTCAAAATGCACAGTATATCCTTTTAATTTGTTAGTTTGTGCATGAAACAAAGCAAAATTTGAAATAGGATTTCCCTATTCTTTTCATTGCAATAATCATGCCTTACTATTTTTAAGGTTTAGATTCCGTTAGTATGGCTAATGTCCTATTCAAGGTGTTTTAATACGATAAAATATAAATATCTAAGAGAAAAATATATCGAATATAGTGTGAAAAAAACTTCAATTTCACTTATTTATCTATATAAAACATAGTCTTACGATAAATTTGATATAAGGCATTTACTAACAGAATGGTGGTTAACAACCAAACTTTTTGATGAGTTATATTAGGTTTAGAATTCTGAAAAGCGGTTAAAAAATATAACTGACCATTTGGTCAAGATTGATACTACTACAAAAAATATACATTTGGTAGGGTTTTTGTCATAAAAATGATAGAAATTCTATCAAGTGCATCAAAACTTACTTTTCGTTATCTTAAAAACTCTGGTGGTTAGGCAACCTATTCTCTATAAATCAAAGTTGCTAATATGCTTGTGAAGTTAGGCATTAGAATAGTTATAAAGTTTAGATTTATTTGTATACATTGATAGATGACTATGAACATAGTAAATGCGGTAAGGCTTGCTTGGGTTTTAGCAGAATAAATATTGAAGTAGATATGAGCTATTGAAGCTATTCTAAGCAGGCATGGTATGAGTGCAACGCTTTGAAAACCTCGTGTTCAACTTCGCATCGAGCAAAGCTTGATTGACTCGACGATAGCCGCCTTGGGGAGTGGTTTAGCCCCGATTGAAACGGATATACTTGGCGCAACACGGCGATGCAGGTGCTTAGCCAGTGGCGGTATCGTCGCGCAGGAACGACACTGGCTATTAGCACCTGCTGCCGTGCCAGCCAAGATAGTAGTGAAAAGCGGGATTAGCTCTAAGTAAATGATATAGTGAGCGTAAAAAAAGGGTCTGTTGGCATACAACAGACCCTTTTACTATTTAAGACTTCAACTTAGCATCATAGTAAGGCTGTCATACCAAACACAGCTGGGAATACCGCAATTAACATCAACACAAACACTTGAATACCAATAAAGGGCAGCACCCCTTTATAAATTTGGGTTGTTTTAACCTCTGGCGGTGCGACCCCCTTTAAGTAAAATAGTGAAAATCCAAATGGCGGGGTAAGGAAGGAGGTCTGTAGGTTCATCGCGATTAAAATGGCAAACCATAATGGGCTGATACCTAGTATCACAGATACGGGCAATAGAATAGGCACGATGATATAGGCTATTTCGACAAAATCAATAAAGAACCCTAGGATAAAGATCGCCAGCATGGTGAATATGACAAAGCTCCATTTTCCATCACCCGGTAAGTTAAGCAAGAACTGCTCTACTAGCTCTTCTCCACCCGTGTAATTAAACACCATTGAGAACGCCGTCGCCCCAATTAAAATGGCAAAAACCATTGAGGTAATTTTAACCGTTTCTTGCGCAGCGGTTTTTACGATATCAAACGAGAATTTCCTATATAGTGCGCCCAGTACCAATGCACCGACACAGCCAACGGCTGAGGACTCTGTGGCGGTTGCCATACAAGAGAAGATAGAACCGAGCACCAATACGATAAGCGTTAATGGGGGCACAATGTTTTTTAAGGCTTCAAAGATTAAGGCTTTTTTATTGGTCGCGCCTAATTCACTGGCAGGTATGGCAGGGGCTGCTCCTTTTACGAAGAATGCGAAAACTAAAATTTAAACAATATACAGACCAACTAATAATAAGCCAGGCCATACAGCCGCTTTAAATAAATCACCCACCGGTACCTGAAAGACATCCGCTAAAATAATCAGTACGATAGAGGGCGGGATAATTTGTCCTAGCGTACCAGAGGCACAAATGGTACCGCAGGCAAGCTCTGGGCTGTATTTGTGCCTTAGCATAATCGGTAAGAAGATGACCCCCATCGATACCACTGACGCACCGACAATACCGGTTGAGGCCGCTAACAAAGAGCCTACCAATACGGTTGAGATAGCAAGACCACCACGGATTTCGCCAAACAGCTTCGCCATCGACTCTAGTAGCTTCTCTGCAAGACCTGTTTTTTGCAAAATGACGCCCATGAAGATAAACATAGGTACGGCCATTAAGATGGTATTTGTCATGATAGACATGATACGAAACGGCATAAAATCAAACATATCAAGCGCTGAGGCAAAGCCGTCACCGAGATTAAAGTCTGTTTCTACTAGCCCTGCAATAATGGCAAACATTAACGCCACCGCCGCAAACGTAAACGCCACAGGAAAGCCCATTAGGAGCATGACTAAGGCGGTAAAAAACATAATAATACCAATCATGACTTTTCTCTTTTGAGCGTATTTTCATTTAACTTATATTCTTGTAAGAGGTTTATTTGTTTTATCAGAAAACCTATGGCTGATATAACAAGACATAAAAAACTCAAAGGAATGAGTGATTTTATTAGCCAGCGATGGGTTAAGCCTCCCGGATTACCACTTGCCTCAGCTGATTGATAGGATTCTATGACATAATCTATAGATCCATAACCAATAATTATGGCAACGGGTATTATAAAAATTAGCGTACCTAAAATATTGATATAGGCTCTTTTGGGTATGTTTAAGTTGTCGTAAATTAGGTCGACTCTCACATGAGCATCTTGTTGTAGCGTGTAAGACATGCCTAATAAAAATACGATTGAAAAGAGGTGCCATTCTAGTTCTTGAAAACCAATGCTACCTACGTTGAAGAAATATCGCATCACCACATCATAAAATACGTTTGCAATCATCAATACTAGAATAACTGATGTTAAATTCCCTATTGCGATACCAAAGGTATCGAATCCTTTTTCGATTTGCTTGAGCATATATCCTTTATCCTTTTTAACAAATCTTTTGTAAAAAACACCAAAAATGCAAATGTGCATTTTGGTGTTATAGTCCTTTTTATAGTTTTTAGATGTTGAACATAAACAAACTCATAGACTATTGATTGTCTTGAATATATTGATAATCAGACATTTTGCTCCATGCTCGTGCTTTTTTCTGATACGCGTTTTGAGAGTCGATAATCTCTTTCATGAGCGGGTTATCTTTCACCATTTCGCCGACGAGTCGATTGTTAATTTTTTTGAGTTCATCCAGTACCGCAGGTGGCATGGTTTTTATTTGCACATTGGGTGCTTCAGATTTCATCTTATCCAGAAACTCAGCACTCATATACTGAGTTCTTACTGACATATCATCTGCAGAGACACGCATAGCCGTTTTTAAAATTTGTTGCAGGTCTGCTGGCAACTTGTCATAGGCTTTATCGTTAACAAAATAATGTAGCTCTGCACCTGGCTCATGCCAACCGGTGTAGTAATATGGCGCAATTTTATGAAAGCCCATGGTAATATCCATTGATGGGCCTACCCACTCAAGCGCATCAATAGTACCGCGATCTAAAGCCGTGTATAACTCGCCACCCGGAATGGTGGTTGGCACCGCACCCGTTTCAGCAATAACTTCACCTGCAAAACCAGGTATACGCATTTTTAGACCTTTAAAGTCGTCTACCGTGTTGATTTCTTTTTTAAACCAACCTCCCATTTGCATGCCTGTGTTACCCCCTGGGAAAGGAATAATATTATGCGGTTTATACACTTTTTGCATCAGCTCCAAACCACCACCGTAGTACATCCAACCTTGCTGTTCAGTTGCGGTTAGACTAATGGCATTGCCGTGAATGGTATTGTAGCTATATCCTTGCCTTTGTAATAATAGGACGCAGTGTGACCCATGTCGTATTGGCCGGATTTTACTAAATCGAGTATGCCGAGGGCGGATTTGTGTTTATTAGAAGGATCGACTTGGATTTTAAGACGGCCGTTTGACATCTCTTCTGCAAGTTTAGCCATGTTGCGGTTAGCATCAATAAATGGCGTCAGTGTTGGACCCCATGTTGCCGCTAATTTAAGCTTATATACTTTGTCTGAATTGATAGAACCTGCGTCTTTAGCTTCAGTGTTTTCTGAATTAGAACCACATGCCGTGATTAGAAATGCGGTTGTCAGAATTAATGTTAGTTTTTTTAACAAGTTACTGCTCCTTTTTTAATACAACTCCCTGAAATATTTTTTAACTCTTCCGTTACAACTTAAATAACAAGATAACAAATATATACCTTTCATTCAACTATATTGATTTTTTATGCACTGTTAAAACTAATTTTATAAAAATTATTTTTAAGGTTAGCTAAATGTTGATAATTAACCCTAATACGCTTATGGTTTGTAAAGTTTTAATGATTATCTTCAAAGTTAATAATCTAGGTTAAGTAGATTATATTTAACTGACCTTTTGATGACTTGCTTGGACTTATTGAGGTCATATGAAGACATTGATACAACGATGACTTTTAACAATCATTTTGATTTAGACATACAAAGTCCATAACGTTATAATTATGCGTCGTCACCCCGCTTTAGTCACTACCGCAGCACTTAGTTCGATTAGATTTGTATGGATATTTGCCATAGAATTTTCGGATTCATTTAGTTATTTAATATGCGATCCATGTCATTAACTTAACGCCTAAAAGTTTGCATCTGAGACAAACTAGAATGTTTTAATTAGGTTATATTTAATTATTTATTAATTTTCTTAACTGATTTTAAAAATTATTAGTTTTTATATATGCAGATTATAGAGGCATACCATCGAACACTATAATTACACTTCAAACCGTTCTATACTGCATCACCCTAAATTGCTAATACATCAAAACACTTCAAATTTAAAGGTAATACCATGACATATTCAATCTTTTGCCAAACCAAAAATGATGCCCTAACAGAGCCGATGTTTTTTGGTCAGCCTGTCAATGTGGCGCGTTATGACCAGCAAAAACATCCAATTTTTGAGCAACTCATTGAAAAGCAGTTGTCATTTTTTTGGCGTCCAGAAGAGGTTGATGTATCAAAGGACCGTATCGATTACGGTAATTTATCAACGCATGAAAAGCATATCTTTATCAGTAATCTAAAGTATCAAACCCTGCTAGACTCTATACAAGGCCGTAGCCCAAATGTAGTGCTATTACCTTTGGTATCCATCCCTGAACTTGAGACTTGGATTGAAACTTGGTCGTTCTCTGAAACCATCCACTCTCGTAGTTACACTCATATTATCCGTAACATCGTTAATGACCCTGCTGTAGTCTTTGATGACATTATGAAAAACGAGCACATCCTACAACGTGCTGCAGACATTGCTTTTTATTATGATGACTTATACCAGCACTCACAGCTATATAGCCTATTTGGTCCAGGTACACATGTGGTCAATGGTGAAGAAAAATATGTCGATTTACGCAAACTAAAAAAACAGCTTTATCTGTGTCTAATGGCAGTAAACGTATTAGAAGCCATTCGTTTTTATGTGTCTTTCGCCTGCTCGTTTGCTTTTGCTGAACGTAAGCTTATGGAAGGCAATGCCAAAATTATTAAGTTAATTGCCCGTGATGAAGCTCTACACCTGACCAGCACCCAGCATATGGTGAATATTATGGCATCAGGTAAAGATGACCCAGAAATGGCTGAAATCGCTGCCGAATGCCATAACGAGAGCATAGAGATTTTCCGTAAAGCGGCCGAGCAAGAAAAAGAATGGGCAGGTTATCTGTTCAAAGACGGCTCTATGATTGGTTTGAACAAAGACATCTTGTGTCAGTACGTAGAGTACATCACCAACTTACGTATGGAGGCGGTTGGCTTGCCTGCTATTTTCCCACTGTCTAAGAGTAATCCAATTCCTTGGATCAATACTTGGTTGTCATCTGATAACGTTCAGGTTGCGCCACAAGAAACAGAGATTAGCTCTTATTTAGTCGGTCAAATTGATTCAGATCTATCTGACAGTGACTTTGATGACTTTGAGCTTTAGTGAATTAAGCAATAGTCATTAATTAGTTAAGCTGTAATAATTACATTACCTAAAAGATTTATAATGAATAGAAGGATTGTTTTTAATATACAGAAGGTTAAATGGCTTTAATAAAAGACCTAGGTCGATAAAAGATAACAGATAACAGATAACAGATAACAGATAACAGATAACAGATAACAGATAATAGATAATAGATAATAAAGCGTGGCATTATGAAAAATAACTGCACGCTTTTTGAGCCTGAGTAGTTCAAAAAGATACTATATATACTATAAAAACAATTAAAAATAAGTGACGCCATACTATGACTTGGGTATTACTATGACTTGGGTATTTACCTCAAAAACACGTTTTTATCTTCATGAGGATGAAACTTTGTTAGACGGGTTATTACGTACCGGACACGATATAAATTATCAATGCCGTGAAGGGTACTGTGGCAGTTGCCGAGTAACCTTAACCGCTTCTTCCTTGCCTGTAACATATGATGAACCTCCATTGGCCATGCTTGAACCAAAAGAGATACTTCCCTGCTGCTGTAAAGTAAAAGGTATGCTTCATCTTAAAGAAGTTCATTAGTTGAATATCGAAAAATATTTATTGAGAGCTTAAGTAATTAAATAAAACCAAAAAGTCCGCAAACAATTGCGGACTTTTATTTCAGGGTATTATTTATCAACTATTAAAAGCTTACAAGCTCATATGCCTTACTGAGGCAAAGGATCTACTTGAGGTCTTTCTCCTTTTTCAAACAGTTGAATCAGCTCTTCTCTTAATTGAGCACGCTGCTCATCAGTTAAAGAGTTGTTATTAATCTCAGGAGACTGTAACATTAATTCTGGATCTTCCGGTGTTTGCTCAGGCATAACTACTGTAGTTTGGGTAGGACGTTCGGCCAAAGTAATATCTATATTCATGTTCTCTGAGCCACGTACCACTTGCACTTTCAAAACGCTATTGGGCATTTTACGAGCCACATGCTGAATCAGACGATTTGAGTCCGTCATCTCTTCTCCATCTATCGATAAGATAACATCTCCAACTTTAAGTCCACTTTTAGCAGCAGGACTTCCGGGAATGATATTACGTACTATCACGCCAGTTGAGTTATCAATCTGAGTGGGGTCACGAAGCTGGGATAATACTTCGATACCTAGCCAGCCACGACTGACTTTACCATCTTTTATGATAGCATTCATTACCTGCTCAACTAATGAAGTTGGAATAGCAAAGCCGATTCCCATTGAGCCACCTGTGCGTGAGAAAATTAAGGTATTAATACCAACCAACTCACCACGAGCGTCAACCAATGCACCACCAGAGTTACCTGGGTTAATAGCTGCATCAGTCTGTATAAAGTCTTCAAAAGTATTTACCCCAAGACCCGTTCGCCCTGTAGCAGAGATAATGCCTTGAGTCACAGTTTGACCTACACCGAATGGATTACCAATGGCCAATGCCACATCACCTACTTCAATGGGATCCTTTCTAAAGGCCAAAGGTTCTAAACCAGACATGTCAACTTTAATAACTGCCAAATCGCTATCAGGGTCAGTACCTACTACCTTAGCTACTGCTTTACGACCATCGCTTAAAGCCACGACAATCTCATCAGCCTTTGTGATTACATGGGCATTGGTGACTATGTAGCCATCATTTGAGACAATTACCCCAGATCCCAGACTGGTTTCTTGATTGGCTTGAGGGTTTTGACCATGAAACTCATAAAAGCGTCGTAACACAGGGTCATTCATATATGGATCTTGACTAATGGTCTGCGTGGTATAGATATTAACCACGGAGCGAGATGCCTTTGCAACTGCATTATGATATGACAAAATAGGTTCTGGCTTATCTGCGTCTTTATTAAGAGCAATAGAAGTGCTGGAACTACGTGGAGGTTGCCACGCCGATTGTTGACTGGCCTTTTGGTCAATATAGACCCAAATAAAAGCCGCTAAAACAGCTATTAATAATAACCAGGGAAGAATTTTCCAGATAACACTGGTTTTTGATGATTCAGACATGTCACTCCTCGTAGATAAAACGTGTCAACGACATTAAGACTTTAAAAATTTGGTATATGACCTAAGCCTTAATCCAGTGTCTTCGTTTTTTGGTGCTAGTTTAATATGATTGTTTTAGGGTAGTTATGGCAATTTAAGTCGTTATAATATTTATTAATAATTAGAAATGATATTAGTTTAACATTTGTAAGCTCAATGCTGTTATACCACACCCTTTCTTTAAACTATATATTGTTCAATTTATGTTACTTAATCAGGCTATCAACTAACTTTAGCTATTATCTTCTTGAGTTAGCTATTAACTGATAAAAGCACAATTTTATAAAAGTTTTACTCTAATTCTTATTACCTATTTAATAAACTATTGAGCCAATTTTTTAATTAAGGTGAAACCTATGATCGAAATAAGTCCGTCAGCTTTAGAGCAGTGGTGCAATGACTATCTTAAAGCCAATGAATTCAAAGATTACTGCCCTAATGGTTTACAAGTTGATGCTGCTGTCCCTATAAAAAAAATCATCACTGGCGTCACAGCCACTCAAAACTTAATTGACGCTGCAATTGAACATCAAGCAGATGCTGTCTTAGTTCATCATGGCTATTTTTGGAAAGGAGAGTCCGAGCCTTTGACGGGCATGAAAGGTAAGCGCATACGCACCTTATTTCAAAACAACTTATCTCTACTGGCTTATCATCTCCCCTTAGATGCGCATCCAGTCGTAGGTAATAATGCAGTGCTTGCTAATCTTTTGGATCTTAAGATTATAGGTGCTTTATACCCTGAAGAAAAATATCCTGTTGGCAATATTGCTCAATGCGATCCTATATCTATTGATGATTTTATAGATAAAGTCAGGGTGAGATTACAGCGCAGCCCTACCCATATTAGTGCCAATAACCGCTTTATTTCAAAAGTGGGTATCTGTACTGGTGGCGCGCAAGATATGATTGAACAAGCTGCCAAAATGGGCTGTCAGCTATATCTCTCAGGAGAGATTTCAGAACGTACCACTCACTCAGCAAGAGAGTTGGGAATAGATTATTTAGCTTGTGGTCATCATGCTACAGAAATGGGAGGCATTAAAGCGCTTGGTGAAGTCATAAAAAATATTTTAGGGCTGGAAGTTACTTTTATTGATGATCCAAATCCAGCTTAAGTTATATCTTTGTTTTAAAGGTCCTAATATTGATGTAAATGATTTTTTACATAAGTCATTAATTTTAGTATAATACATTTTGAAACATTAAAAATGTGTTTGTTATTAAATCAGTTATTATCTGCTTTACTCTACTTTTAAATACATAAACTGCTTAAATCTTGATTTTTTTTAAACCTACCCCATATAGCTATCAAAATTGAATCAGTATAAATTACTGGTTAAATTTGAAAAAACTACCTATTTTAACAAACTATCGCAAGTGCGAATTTGACTTGTTTAATTTTTATTCAATTATGAATTAGTTCAAACAAGTCTATAGTTGGTTTGATGACAATTTTCTTATTACAATCTCAGACCGTATTAAACAAACGGTATTAAACAAACTGTATTTGGCAAATTGTTATCTTATCAATTAATAGTAAGACAAATGAGTGTTGATATGCAACTGGTCCTAAACGATTAAATTCGATACCAACTTAATGCAGATATTGAAAGCACTTTAAATAATAGTACTAAAATTGCCACTACTGAAATTGACAGTACTTAAATTTAATAAGCTTTAATCTTACATGCTATTTGTCTTAGTATATTTTAATTCGTCTTGCTAGCAATGTATCTGATTTTTATTCAATTAATTTTCCTGACGGTTATCTATTTAATTTAGATTAAGACGCAGATTTAATTTTTTTAAAAATCCAACCCTATATTATAACAGTGGCTATATTCATTTTTGCCATCTGTCACATATGTTTAATGGTATCTATTAAATACAAAATAATCATTTAATAATACTACAGCTGATTCGTTTTTTTGTATTGGCTTATTACAAGATATAGGGTGTTTACATTACTCATGCCTGTGGTTTTAAAGAGACTTTAATACAATGGTGTATTAATCTCTACACAGTATGGATAGTTGGATAATGGATACTTCCATGCTACGACTACGTAATTGGATAAATCACAAAAACAATCATCGCAAAAATACTCAGTGTTTTACGTCTAATGTATTTTCGATCCCATCAAGCAATGGCAAATATGTTCTACCGTTCATAGCACCTCCAAAACTTATTCAAACAGATTCAAAGCGTCCTAAAGTAAAAAAGAAGTTTGCCAAACTTAAAATGCTTATGCAAATTTCTAGCATCGCTCTACTGTCGTTGCCAGCCCAAAGTCTGACTACCGCTTTATTTACCAATGAAGAAGATGCTTATGACAGTGTCTTGGCTGCTAACACTTTAACTTTAGCTTCCGTTAAGGGCAATAGCACCTATTTTTCAACTGATAGATTTGAACATGGTTTTGGCTATGATATTGCTCGCTCATATGCCTATACACTTGGCGTTGAGTTAGTTGTTAAAGAGTTTCAAACTGATGCTGAAGCTTTAAATGCTTTACGTGATGGCGATGCTGATATGGCCTTGACAACTGCCAGTACCAAGCTACTTACAGAATCAGGATTGGCGTCAATGAATATCAGCTGCGGTTACGATAGCACTTTAGTTGATAATGGGTTACATCCTAAAACCAACTGGAGTTTTAGAAGTAACGCAGACCCGTTAGCCATAAAGGCAAGCCACTATATATGTGATGATGGCCAGTTGGTTAATACCGCAAAAATTGCAAATTTTTATGACCAAACATTATTAGAGGATGATTATAACCGTAAACATTTTGAGAAAGCTTTAACCACAAATTTACCTAGTTATAAATCCTCTTTTCAGAAGCAAGCCAATATATACAATCATGATTGGCAGTTGTTGGTTGCAATGGGCTATCAAGAGTCTCATCTAAATGCCAATGCCACTTCTCCTACTGGAGTGCGAGGATTGATGATGTTGACGAATAATACCGCTAAAGCGATGGGCGTATCAGACCGTGTTGATCCGTATCAAAGTATTGGTGGCGGTGCTCGCTATTTAGAGCAAATGAAAGAGACTTTTTCAGAAGTTCCTAATCCTGACAGATTATGGTTTGCGCTAGCTTCATATAATATGGGACCTAATGCTATTAAAGATATTCAGCAAAAACTAGCTAATAAAGGACAAAACCCAAACAGCTGGGCAAACGTTTATGCTTATATGTCTAATAACGCTATTCATAATTCACGCTATACTCAGTGCATGCATTATGTGACCAACATACGCAGTTATCTTGAGACTTTAAAAACCAGAACGGTTTAGAATTTATAGTTAATTTCTGCATAAAAAAAAGAGTTCAAATTGAACTCTTTTTTAACTTTAAACGCTTAGAACTATAGCTTTATTGAACAGGTACTTTTAGGGTCTGGCCCATTTGCAACATGGTATTGCTACTAATACCGTTTAACTTAGCAAACTCATCTGGAGTCATACCATACTTCTTAGCAAGTCCAATCAAGCTATCTCCAGACTTAACCTTATAATCTGTGGTTGTCGCTGGAATAGTTATTTTTTGACCTACTTGTAGATCTGCATTATTTTTCAAACCATTAGCGCTAGCCAATTGACTGATACTTAAACCATTTTGACTGGCAAGTCGTGTTAGCGAATCACCAGATTTAACCGTGTAATTGCCACTAGTCGTAGCGACTGGTTTTAACGCTACACTACTTGATGAAGATGCGTTACTTGAAGAAGATGAGTTTGAAGATGACGCTGATGCCTTGCTACTAGGTACTTTTAGTGTTTGGCCCACAAGTAAGCCAGCATTAGGGCTTATATTGTTGGCGGCGGCTAAGTCTTCAGTAGAAACATTATATTCACGGGCCAAGTTAATTAAACCATCCCCTGCCTTCACTTTATAACTACTGCTATAGTTAACTTTAGAATTTGAAGTGCTTTTTGATGAAGTATATGACGAGCTAGTAGTTACATTTTTTGAGGAGCTATTAGTTGAACTGCTTGCAGAGCTACTGTTGCTCGAAGTTGATACACTTGCACTACTACTAGGTATGGTAATGGTTTGACCAATTAATAAATTCGAAGTTGAGCTTATATTATTGGCAGTTGCAATATCACCAATAGATAAATTGTAATTACTTGCCAAACTGGTTAAAGAATCACCCGATTGAACTTTATATTTAATGGCCTTATTGTTCAATCCGCGTTCGACTTGCTGACTGCTTACTGGTAATTTAATGCTTTGGCCACTTTGTAACTGAGTCGCATCTGAAAAGTTATTAATTTCAGCGATTTGGGTATGAGACACACCAATCTTATTAGCAATTCCTATTAAGGTATCGCCAGACTGCACAGTATAACGTGTAGTTTGTCCTTTGTATGAACTTGAGGCACTATTGCTACTTCCATTGCTCTTATTATTGTTACTGCTATTGCTCTTATTATTGCTGCTGCTATTGCTGGAAGCAGCTGAAACTGAAGGTACAGTTAGACGCTGACCCACCAATAATTGCTCGGTCGGACTTATATCGTTGATAGCAGCTAAAGTATCGACTGGGATATTAAAACGTGACGCTAAGCCTATTAGACCTTCTCCACGCTGTACGGTATAAGTTTGAGTCTTGCCATTATATGCAGAGGCAGCACTATTATTAGAATTACTATTGTCACTGGTTTTAACCATACCTGGGATTAACCAAAGCTTCTGACCTGCACGTAATTGGGCATTCGTGGTTAATCCGTTATAAGTAGCCAGACGGGAGACACTTAGACCCACACGATTCGCTGTCCCAATTAAAGTATCACCTGAACGAACGATGTAAGTGTTCGGTTGTGCATTACTTTGCGTCGCGTCAGGCCTGGCTACTGAGCTATCTAAAGGTTTAACAGGATTTGCATTGTACAAATATAACGTGGTACCTGCTAACAAAGTAGAGTTCGGATTGATTTGGTTCCAATCCGCTATGTCACGCCAATTTAGTCCAGCACGTGAAGCAATATTTAATAGGGTATCGCCACGCTGAACGTTATAAACGCTTCGTTTACCACTTGGTTTAGTAGAAGGGTTGACGGCTTGCTGTGTAGTTGGCGCATCATATTTAATTTTCTTATCTTCACCACGGGCCTCTAAAATAGACTGCTGAGTCTGAATAGCATCAAGTCTAATATTGCCATCTACTGGGCTAACCACATCACCAACTTCTGGTGATTGCTGCTGAATTTGTTTAGAGATAAAGCTTTTCTCTTCAGCCGATAAAGGTGGCTCTTGAACAATGGTAGCATTCCTTGTCAATTGCGCAGACGTGGTAGGTAATGTATTTGAAGCTGCCAGTTCTGATTCAATACGTTTCTTTTCACTAGCGCTAAGAGGTGGCTCACTAACTTTAACACCGCTTGATCTTTGAGAAAGTGCAGGTGATGGTGCAATATAAGTACTAGTTTGCTTAGGAGCACGCGCTTGGTTAGCAAATTCAGCCAGACCGTCAGACGACTTAGCCAAAACTTGGTACTGAGAATCAGGAATAGTATAAGGAGAGTTACTGCCACCATTGCCTTTTAAAGTTCTTAATTTGGAGTCAACCAAAATATTAACTTGGTTTGGTATAATAACGCGATTTGGGCCTGAAGAATCTACTATGTCGTTAGTTAATGAAGGGTTTAACGCCTTTAGATCATCATAGCCGACACCCGTTAATTGAGACACCTCCATCAAGCTTACGCCATAATTTACAGGCACACTTCTAAAATGCTGACGGTTAGCAATAGCAGGAAGATAGATGCTATATTGATTGGTATCTTTAATGATTTGGGCAACTGCCATGAATCTAGGGACATAGTGCATAGTCTCTGTAGGAAGAGATAAAGACCAATAATCCGTCGGTAAGCCTCTAGCTATGTTAGCATCTATAGCATTTTGAATACGACCTGGACCAGCATTATAAGCCGCTAGAGCCAGCTCCCAACTACCAAACTGATTATACAGTGACGTTAAGAAATCGTAAGCGGCACGTGTAGATTCAATAACATCACGGCGGCCGTCATAAGTAGGCGTTTGAGTTAAACCATAAATACGACCTGTACTGGGTATAAACTGCCATAGACCTGCAGCTGCAGCGTTACTAGTACCTGTAGGATCGTACGAGCTCTCGATAACTGGTAACAGTGCTAACTCTGTTGGAATATTACGACGTTCAGCTTCTCGGACTGTATGATATAAATAGCGACTGGCTCGAGCGGTTAATCGATTAATATATTCTTGACGAGAAATAAACCAGTTCTTTTGTGCATCTATACGCTGCTGTTGACCAAAGCCATAACTTTGGTTCATGCGGAAGCCGGCACGCATTCTATCCCATAAGTTACCGTATTGCTGAATGGCCAACTTATCATCTTCCACCATTTTCATATCAGTGGCTTCTAATAAATTCTCTAATTCAGAAAGGCTCTCGTCATCCAATAAAGAAGTGCTATAAGCGCTGGTTGCAGGAACATTAGATACCGCTTCATTTTGTGCAACTGGAATACGAACCCCTGGTTGCGTACCTTGAACTGGCGCTGTGCTATTACATCCTGCTAATATAACAGAGCCTATAGCAACAACTAAAGGTAGCTGACAAAATCGCATAGTGGTATTTCTAAAGTTCATGACAATAACAACCCAAAATAATAAGTGAATAATCACTTTATAATAAATATAATTTATAAGATTACAAAACGTCGCAGTTTAAATAATTGATATAGTGTAATTCAAAATGCTTGAGGCAAAAGTATATCAGCAATTTCATTAAGACTAAAAACAAAAAAGTTTGTAAATATTACAAACTTTTTACTACAATTATATTAATTGTCTTATTCAATAGTCACTTGAGACACCGCTCTCAAAAGTACAGCATTATCATTAGCAGATTTCAATGTCGCTCTCGAAGTAGTACTCATCGTTCTTTGCTGACCATCTTTTACCCAAGTTTCAACTGTCTTAACATCTGCTTTAGCTTGTTCGCCGCTAATCACAATATTAGAAATAATAATATCATAGCTATAATTACTTGATTCAGCCCAACTGTCTTGTAAAAGCTTTAAATAGGCAGGTTTATCTAGACTTGTTGTTTTTCCTCGTCGGGATAAGGAAATCAAAGCTTCGTCTGCAACCAAACTTGAAATCTTATTAACATTTCTGCTATTAGCTGCCTGCTTCATTTGCGTAGCATAGTTTTGAACGGCAGCTTCATTAATGGCTGCTTGTGCAGAAGTAGCAACGAAGCTGATAGCAGCAGCAACTACTACTGGTGTCAAAATGCTTTTTAGAGATGTTCTATAGCCATACAAATTTTTCATAATCGTGACTTCCTTAATAATTACCTTATGGATTGAAGCTTAAGACTACAAAAATATAAGATTATAGTTCTACCTGTCTTAACCTATGATATATATTACTATAATTGAAGTTGTCTTATCCTAGGTGATTATTAATCTCTTGTAATATTTAGTCACAAAATAAATTTAAAATATTAGTCACTATACATATTACTGTTGTTTTCATCTTCAACCAACATGCCCAGACGTGCTGAACGGCGTTGCATCATTTGACGAGCCAATACTTGCATGTCCTCTACCCTATCTACTTCATCGACAATCTCTAACCCTAATAATGTCTCTAGTACATCTTCTAAAGTAACTAAACCCTTAACCTCACCATATTCGCCAACCGTTATAGCAATATGAATTCGACTATTTAACATCAAGTCTAATAAATCAAATAACTTCATTTTGGAGAATACAAAAGTAATCTCACGCTTATAACTTTCTAATGGTTTATCCATATGGTTATTGGCTTTAGCCAATAAAATATCAGACTTTAATACAAAACCAGTGACTTTATCTAAGTCCTCATCATAGATAGGCAGGCGTGAAAACATAAGTTTTGGACGATTTGCTAATAATTCAGCTACTGTTATTGACTGATCAAACGCATGCATTACTGATCTTGGTGTCATAATATCTTCGACCTTAATGGCACCAAATGCCAAAAGGTTACGAATAATACGAGACTCTAAAGGATCAATTTGACCAGATTGTTCGCCGACACTTGCCAAAGCTGCAAACTCATTGCGACTAAAAGTATGCGCTTTTTTGCCTTTAGTAAGCAGCTTGGTAATTCTTTCTGAAAACCATATGAGCGGATATAAAACAAAAATGATTGCTTTTACAAAATAAGCAACCGGACCAGATAATTGTCGCCAATATAAGGTACCAATTGTTTTTGGAATAATCTCAGATCCAATCAAAATCACAAGAGTCATTGCAGCAGAAAAAATGCCAAACCACTCATTACCAAATACGATAGTAGCTTGCGCACCAGCTCCTAATGATCCGACTGTATGTGAAATAGTATTTAATGTCAAAATAGCAGCAATAGATTGGTCAATCTTATCTATCTTTACATCTTTCAACATATCAGATTTCGAGGGATTCTCTTCAGCAATAGATGCCACATAAGATGGCGTCATAGTTAGCAAGACCGCTTCTGATACAGAACAGACAAAGGAGACAATTACGGATAATAGGATAAAACCTATGAGTAAAATTACATGAACACCATAGGCTGATGTCTGAATAGCAACATCTGGAGTACCACCACCGGCAGCATAAGCAACCAATGGTAATGCGGTGATTAGTGTCAAAATTGTAATGTTGCGGGTAAAGCGTGATGATGTTCTAAATCTAGCTTTCAAGTCAAACACCTAATGTAGTGAAACCAATGTAGTTAAACATATTTATGAAATAGAATAGTTATAGGATATCATTAAACGCATTACGTTTATATCCATTTATCATTAACGCCTTCACGTAAAGCTTTGCCCGGTTTAAAATGAGGAATGGATTTTTGTTCCACCAGAACCATTTCGCCTGTTTTTGGATTGCGCCCTTGTCGAGCTTCACGATGATGTAAACAAAAAGTTCCAAACCCGCGCACTTCAATTCTATTGTTTTCGATTAACTTTTCAGATAATAGTGCGATAATTTCTCTAACTGCATCATCTACCTCTATATCGGATATATAATCGCAACGAGCAGAGACATCTCGTATTAAATCTGATTTATTTATAACTTTTGTCATATCCTTGTGACCTTAATAAATTATGAATTAAATACTTTAAAGGTTATAGTCCTTTAAAACCTAAAAAGCCATTGGATCATCATCTTAATCTAGAGTGTATTGATTAAAAGTTTTTAATTACGCTATAAATTTATAAATTGAGATCTAAACCTATTATATTCATCAATTTAAGAAATTTAATAGCATATTGATATTAAATCATAAGTTAGTATAACTATGAAACTAATATTCAAATATATTGTAAAATATCAATAAATTATGTATAAAAAAGAGCACCCGAAGGCACTCTCTTTTTTATACAGATGTTAAGAGCAACTTTATAAGAATGATTAATCTTCTTGCATTTGCTCTTTGATTAAATCACCAATAGTTTTTGGCTGCGCTTCAGGAGCAGCAGCTTGTGTACTACCAAGCTCTTTAATGGCTTGACGCTCTTCAGACTCATCTTTTGATTTAACTGATAAGCTAATAGCACGAGATTTACGGTCAACGCTAATAATCTTAGCTTCAACACTATCGCCCACATTAAGGTGCTTAGTAGCATCTTCAACTTTATCGCGTTGAATTTCTGATGCACGTAAGTAACCTTCAACTTCATCAGCTAAAGTAATCGTTGCGCCTTTAGCATCTACTTCTTTAACCGTACCTGTTACGATTGAACCACGGTCATTACCCACTAAGTATTCATTGAATGGATCAGAACTTAACTGTTTGATACCAAGGCTGATACGGTTGGCTTCAGCATCAACTGATAGAACCATAGCTTCCACGGTGTCGCCTTTGTTATAGTTACGGATAGCTTCTTCGCCAACTTCGTGCCATGAAATATCAGATAGGTGAACCAAACCATCAATCCCACCGTCAAGACCGATAAAGATACCAAAGTCAGTGATTGACTTGATAGTACCCGTTAGCTTATCGCCACGATCAAATTTCTTGTCGAACTCTTCCCATGGATTAGGTAGAGTTTGTTTAATACCTAGGCTGATACGACGACGTTCTTCATCGATATCTAAGATCATAACTTCAACTTCATCACCAATCTGGACTACTTTTGATGGGTGGATGTTTTTGTTAGTATGATCCATCTCTGATACGTGTACTAAACCTTCAATACCATCAGATATTTCAGCGAAACAACCGTAATCAGTTAAGTTAGTAACGCGAGCTTTAACGACACTACCAACTGGGTATGTACCACTTACGTTATCCCAAGGGTCAGTACCTAACTGCTTAAGACCTAGGCTAACGCGGTTGCGTTCACGATCAAACTTAAGAACTTTAACTTTAAGATCTTGACCCACTTCTACAACTTCAGATGGGTGCTTGATACGGCGCCATGCCATATCAGTGATGTGTAGTAGACCATCGATACCACCTAGGTCAACGAACGCACCATAATCAGTTAAGTTCTTAACAATACCTTCAACCTCGATACCTTCTTCAAGTTTATTAAGTAGCTCTTCACGCTCAGCTGAGTTCTCAGCTTCCATAACCGCTTTACGGCTAACAACTACGTTGTTACGTTTCTGGTCTAATTTAATAATTTTGAATTCAAGTTCTTTGCCTTCAAGGTGCGTAGTGTCACGGATTGGACGAACATCTACTAATGAACCTGGTAGGAAAGCACGTACTGTACCAATATCTACAGTAAAACCACCTTTTACTTTGCTTGAGATGATACCTTTAACAATTTCATTACCTTCGAATAGCTTCTCAAGCGCATTCCATGTTTCAACACGTTTTGCTTTTTCACGTGACAGTAAGGTCTGACCCATACCATTGTCAACAGCTTCAACAACAACATCAACGCTATCGCCCACTGCTACTTCAAGCTCGCCATTTTCGTCTAAGAACTCTTCACGAGCTACAACACCCTCAGACTTCAAACCAGTGTCAACTGTAATCCAATCGCTATCGATTGCTACAACAGCACCGCTGATTACTGAGCCACGCTCAATATCAAGACCCTGCTCTTCTAGACTCGCTTCAAATAGTTCAGCAAATGATTCCATTATGATTACCTTAATATAGCCGTATCCTGTCCAGCACAGTACGGTTCAAGTTTATGAAGATAAAAGATTGACGCTGGTTTTACTCTTTTTATCTTCATTTAATAAAACGTTTAATTTGTTGGGTTAACCAAATCTAATTAAGTGGCTAACCGTTTTTCATCTAGCTAAAAGGGTAATAAGTTTGGTTTTAGTAGACTACCTGACTTGAATACCATACCTATTGGTCAAAACATATACCCTTAGTTTGGCAGAACGCTTTGATTTTAAAATACACCTCATCAGCATTCATTTCAGAGCTGTCTAATACTAAAGCTTCTTCATGAGGTTTAGACGGAGAGACACTTCTATTCTCATCACGCTCATCTCTTTGCTGAATGCTTTTTAATATCGCTAGATAGTTAGCTTTTTGTCCAGCTTGCTCTAATTGAGTTACTCGGCGATCAGCACGAGCTTCAGCACTTGCTGTCAAATATACCTTGGCATCCGCATCAGGAAAAACTACCGTTCCCATGTCACGACCATCCGCAATTAATCCTGAATGGTTTGCCATATTTTGCTGCAATTGTAATAATGCTTCTCGCACCTTAGGTAAAGCTGCAACTATAGAGGCATAGCTACCAACCGTTTCGTTTCTTATCTCGCCGGCTACACTAATGCCATCTACTATTATATCTACTTCGCCACTTTGACGAGGTATAAACTGTATATCCAAATGATTGACTAGTTGAGTAATTTTATCTTCATCTTTAGCGCTTAACTCACTTTCAGCGCTTGGTTGATCACTTAATAAACCAGCTTGATTCGCTTTTAGCCCGACAATACGATAAAGCGCTCCAGAATCGAGCAAACGATAATTCAAAGCTTGGGCTAACCTTAAACAAATGGTACCTTTCCCTGCTCCACTAGGACCATCAATTGTGATAACAGGAAAACTCATTGGTTTATTACTCGCCGCTTTATTAATTAGCTATTCTGGATTAATTTCAAGTTAGCTATTTTTGTCTAAATTTAGTCAGGATTTACAAGTTAATAGTCTTAAAATCAAGGCGTAAATACAAATAGTGCAAGATTATAACAAATAATAAGAAGTATCACTAGATTTAATTGAATATTGATACACAATAAGTAATAAATAACTTTCAACGTATTTTAAATTTTTTATCGTAAATTAATATGAATTCTTATTTTTCTGATTTCTTTTATTTCTAAAGAACGATTTCAAAATTTGTTGACTATGGCTCTTCAACAAGCCATTATTAACATCAATTTTATGATTATAAAAACCCTTCTCTAGCAAATTTAACTGACTCCCTACAACACCCGCCCGTGGTTCATGAGTTGCAAATACCAACCTTGACAATCTTGCATGAATTAAAGCACCTAAGCACATAGTGCAAGGCTCTAACGTAACATATAGCGTTGTATTTTCTGGTAATCTATAATTTTGTAATGAGATACACGCTGAACGTAGTGCCGCAATTTCAGCGTGAGAGGTAGGGTCACAAGTCGAAATGGGTTTATTAAACCCTTCACCGATAATTTTATCATTATGGACTAAGACAGCCCCAACTGGAACTTCGTCATTTGTAGCTCCTAGTTGCGCTAAAGCCAACGCAGCTCGCATATACCTCACATCATTAAGAGACCAAAACTTAGCGACGCTCAAATAATTGGCATAGTTGTTATTGTTATTATAATTATTAAAGTTAATCAAGTTGTCATGATCATAATTTTTGATATCGTTATTGATATCCTTAGTAATAAAGTTATTGGATTTTGGCTTTAATAACGGTTTATTTATCATTACTTACTATTCAAAAGTGAGTTTAAAGGCATTAGCTTTAATTAGCCACATTGGCTAAAGACGCTTCACTTAGCAAAGGCTATTCACCCTATTGAGGCAACTGCCAGTCGATAGCACTTTTACCATGTTGTCGCAAATATTCGTTAGCTTTTGAAAAAGGCTTTGAACCAAAAAAACCGCCTCTATTGGCTGCTAATGGTGAAGGATGTACGGCCGATAAAATTAAATGCCTTTCGGTATCAATGAACTTACCCTTAAGCTTAGCGTGACTGCCCCATAATATAAATACAGTATTGAATGTCTGCTTATTCACTACATCAACAACTGCATCGGTGAACTGTTCCCAACCCTTACCTTTATGACTGCCAGCAATGCCTTCTTCTACAGTCAATGAAGTATTCAAAAGCAAAACTCCCTGCTGTGCCCAATGTGTTAGGTCACCATGTCTAGATGGCACAGTACCAATATCATCTGCCATCTCTTTTAGGATGTTATTGAGTGAAGGTGGCTTAGGTATTATCTTTGGCACCGAAAAAGACAATCCCATAGCTTGACCAGGACCATGATAAGGATCTTGACCCAATATCACTACCTTTACTTCAGACAATGGCGTTAAATTAAAAGCATTGAACATTTGGCTAGCTTTGGGATAAACACTTTTACCAGACCCATATTCCTGTTTCAAAAATTCACGTAATTTATCCATATTCTCAGACGTTAATTCTTCTGCTAAGGCCATCTTCCAGTCTTCTGGCATTTTAACTTTGGCTAAAATAGCCTTCTTTTCCGCTTCACTTTTTTGTGGTGATTCTGAATCAAATAACTGCATAGATAGTCTCTTTTAGATCATTAAAAAGCTAGATAATTAGATAGTAATGTTAACAATAAATATTATTCAGCAAAACTTAATATTGTTATATATAAGGTTGTCTTATAAGTTGTGACGAATACGTAATAAATCAAGTTTTTAATTTTATAACACTGATTAATCATTAACTATGACAGATCAATTATTACAATAAACTGATCACTTATAAACTGACGACTTATAAAAGGATCCTTAGATTCAACGATGAAGTGCAACGTTTAGAAATGATGAGAAGAAGAGTAA
>NZ_JAGLBC010000041.1 GCF_018260395.1 Psychrobacter sp. | reverse complement strand
AGGTCTTTTTTTCACCTGTCATTTGATATTGCACTTCATGTGTTAATCTAAGTTATATTTCAATGCCTTGATAAAGTTAAATTATTCTACATAAATTATAGTAATACTGTCCGTAAAATAAAATATTTAATTGTAATTTAGTGAGGGCACTAATCTAAAAAAAGCCTAGATATATCTTTAACTACACTTACAGAAGTTTTATGGCGGCGAGCTATTAATTCTAATTGATAAAAGAAATATTAGTGAATTAAAAATTGAAGAACACTGTGTATAATTATTTACTTAAATCATCAAGCCACTGTACCACTTTGCATACTCTTTCATTTTGGCTACCGCCAATACGCTTAAATGGTTTGTGATAGTGGTTAAGGGTATCAACAAACGCTTGACTAATTTCATGACGTTGGTGAGGCGCATCTCGCAAGTCATCAGCTACCCATGGCACGTCTACTTCTGTTAGCAGAATCATGTCGTAATGATGATTCAATGCGGCAAATTCTATGGCATAAGGGCATTTGTCATAATACCAATAAGAATAAATCATTAGTTCAAATAGGGTAGTGTCACAAAATAGATAATGATTGGCTAGTGATGCTTTCGAATTTTCATCCGCTATCTGACCTTGCGCAATAGGCATTAAATCGTCCCACTCACAACTGGTTTGAGTTAAGTCCCATTTCTTTTGAAGGTAAGGGCGCATATATTCACCTACCAAAACCGTATTAAAATGCTCTGCTAAATCTTTACATAAGGTGGTCTTGCCGGTACTTTCCGCGCCTAAGACCGCTACTTTAAAAACGTCAGCTATTTTGAGCTGCTGTAATGAAGGCAGTATTTCTGTTTTAGCGTCTTTATTAAATGGAAGTATTAAAAGGCGATTAAATTGAGGTTTAGAGTGCGTCATATTAGTGCTCGAAAATCTTATGTAATTGCTGTTAAAAATTTATAACACTCAGTATTAGGAATAATACGCTAAAACAGGCATAATATATGGTTTGGTAATAAAAATCTTTTTTTAGTACAACGAGCTGCACCATTATCATACATTTTGATTCTACGTCATAAATAGACGTTTGTAATGAATGATCGTGCACGTTGTACAGCATATTGACGTAAAATTGTTAAAGATAAACGGCGTCAGTCACCTAATTTATCAAGAGATATAGGAAGCAATATGAAAACATATATTACAGGGACAGGTCTATATATTCCGCCATATAGCATCAGTAATGAAGAGCTTGTTGAATCGTTTAATCAATATGTTGACAATTATAATCATCAATATGCTAACGAGATTGAGGCGGGTAATCGTGAAGCTTTAAAGAAGTCTTCAGCAGAATTTATAGAAAAAGTATCTGGTATTAAATCACGTTATGTGATGGATAAAAAAAATATCTTAGATCCTGAAATAATGACACCAGTTTTGCCAGCCCGCAAGTTAGGAGAAGAGTTAACCGTAATGGCAGAAATGGGTGTTGACGCATTAAAACAAGCGCTAAACGAGGCCGGTATTGAAGCCAATCAGCTTGATGGCGTTATTGTTGCCTGTTCAAATTTACCTCGTCCATATCCTGCTTTATCCATTGAAATACAACATGGTATCGGTATGGAAGGTGGCTTTGCTTATGATATGAATGTTGCATGTAGTGCCGCAACTTTTGGTATTGCTCAAGCAGTAGGTTCAATTAAAGCTGGTCTAGGTAGCAAGATTGCGGTAGTAAATGTGGAGATTACCACTGCCCATTTAAATTGGCGAAATCGTGACAGCCATTTTATTTTTGGTGATGTAGCGACTGCTAGCATTATTGAAGCATCTGATATACCAAAAGGTTATGAGATTATTGATAGTAAGCTATATACCCAGTTTTCTACCAATATAAAAAACGAATATGGATTCTTAGATAAAGGCGAGTATTTAGCAGCAGAAAAAGACTTGTATTGTGATCTAAAAGAGCCAACGACTGATAAGCTGTTTTTACAAAATGGTCGTAAGGTATTTCGTGAAGTGTGCCCAAAGGTATCAGAAATTATTACTACTCATTTAGAAGAAAATAATTTGCAAGCAGATGAAGTAAAAATGATGTGGTTACATCAAGCAAATATCAATATGATCCATTTAATTTTGCGAAGTATAGCAGGCAAGCAAGCAGACCCATCTATTGCACCAACTGTAATTGATGAATTTGGAAATACCAGCTCAGCCAGTCCAATTATCGTATTTCATCGTTTCAAAGATAAATTGCAGTCTGGAGATTTAGGTGTGATGTGTTCCTTCGGTGCAGGTTACTCTATTGGTTCAGTGTTACTTAGAAAGGTTTAAAATCTCGGTATTACGCTTAAAATTTGCTATAATTAGCGACTTTATTTTTATACCCGAAATTAGCTTAAATTTGATAGCCATTAATTTTAATAGCCATTAACGATCATAGCCATAAACTATGGTTTAGCTATCTATTTAGATTTCAACGAAATTCAATAACCTATTTTAGCTATCAATGACTTATTTGGTCGTTAATATCGTTTATAACCAAACTCAAGAAAAGATAAATTATGAAAGACTCTTTAAGAGAACGCTTAGATCAGATGGTCGATCGCTACGAAGAAGTAACGGCACTGCTTTCTGATCCCGATGTCATTAGTGATAACAACAAGTTTCGTGAGCTCTCAATGGAGCACAGTGACCTGAGCGAAATTACTACGCTATGGCAACGTTACCGTCAGGCTGAAACTGATAAACAAGATGCTGAAGAAATGCTCAAAGATGCAGCTGATCCTGATATGAAGGCGATGATGCAAGAGGAGATTGACACTGCGGCTAATGATATCGAAAAGATGGAAGAAGAGCTTAACGTTATGATGCTGCCAAAAGATCCTAACGATAAGGTTCCTGCATTCTTAGAGATTCGCGCGGGTACGGGTGGTGATGAAGCAGCAATCTTCTCAGGCGATTTGTTTCGTATGTATGAGCGCTATGCATCAACTCAGGGCTGGACTATTGAAGTCTTATCTACTAATGAGGGCGAGCATGGCGGATATAAAGAGATTATCACTAGAGTATCTGGCAACGATGTTTATGGTCGTTTAAAATTTGAATCTGGGGCACACCGCGTACAACGCGTCCCTGAAACTGAAAGTCAGGGCCGTGTTCATACCTCAGCTTGTACAGTAGCTGTCATGCCAGAGGTTAAAATTGATGACACAGTGGAGTTAAACCCTGCTGACATCCGCATGGATACCTTCCGATCTAGTGGTGCGGGTGGTCAGCACGTGAACACTACAGACTCTGCGGTACGATTGACTCATATTCCTACAGGTGTGGTAGCGGAGTGTCAACAGGAACGAAGCCAACATAAAAACCGCGCTAAAGCCATGCAAATGCTGATTGCGCGTATCCAGCAAGCGAAAGTACAAGAGCAAGTTGATACTGCTGATGCGCTACGTCGTAACTTAGTGGGTAGTGGCGATCGCAGTGAGCGCATCCGTACTTATAACTTCCCACAAGGCCGTATGACAGATCACCGTATTAACCTAACTTTGTACAAGTTAGATGCCATTATGGAAGGTGATTTAGATGAGTTGCTTGATGCTTTAAATCGTGAACACCAAGCCGACTTAATGGCTAGTGTTAGTGGCGAATAAATAAATTAGGCTATTATAAATACACGGATAAGCGTTAACATAACTTAGGTCTAAAACCAATATAAATTTTGAAGACAGTTTAATCGGTTTTCCACAACTATCAAACCGCTTTTTGAAACAGCTTGACTTTGTTAACTTAATTAACTTTGTTAAAATTATTAACTTATGTTGCTGCAACTGTGTTGTCATACCAAATATATATATTGGTAGCGCTTAATTTAGAACGGATAACACCTTCATTGAAATTAATTAGAGAGTCTTATGTCCAATCAAAATAATCAAGATCAAGCCCCATCTATCGATGAAACGAATGACCTCATTGCTCAGCGGCAAACTAAGCTTAATGAGATTGCAGCGTCTGGTAAAGTGGCTTATCCTAACAAGTTCAAACGTACCGATTATGCTGAGGATTTACAGAAGCAGTTTGAAAATGTGTCAAAAGAAGTCATTGAAGAGAAGGCTGCAAATGGTGAAAAGACGCAGGTAAATGTTGCGGGTCGAGTCATGCTCAACCGTGGCGCTTTTATTGTTATTCAAGACATGACAGGTCGTATCCAATTGTACGTAGCTCGAAAAGAACTTGATGAAGATAGCTTGGCTTTAATTAAATCATTGGACTTAGGCGATATTGTTGGTGTATCTGGCTATATAGGTCGCTCAGGAAAAGGTGATTTATACGTTCATATCGAAGAAATCACCTTATTAACCAAGTCTTTACGACCTATGCCAAATAAGTTTCATGGCTTAGCGGATACAGAAGCTCGCTACCGTAATCGTCATTTAGACTTAATGACCAATGATGCTAGCCGAAGTACGTTTACGATTCGTAGTAAAGTCATTAGCGGTATCCGTAAATTTATGCTAAATGAGCGTTTTATGGAAGTTGAAACGCCAATGATGCATCCGATTCCAGGTGGTGCGGTCGCTCGCCCATTCGTAACTCATCATAATGCTTTGGATATGCCATTGTATTTGCGTATTGCGCCTGAGTTATATTTAAAACGCTTAGTAGTAGGCGGCTTTGAGCGTGTGTTTGAAATCAATCGTAGTTTCCGTAATGAAGGGGTATCTACCCGTCATAACCCTGAATTCACAATGATTGAGTTCTACCAAGCGTATGCAGATTACAATGATTTAATGGATTTAACTGAGCGCATGTTCAATGAATTGTCGACAGATATCTTAGGCACTACTGAGCTAATTTATCAAGACGAGACCATTAGCCTAAAAGCACCTTTTGCACGTTTAAGCATGAAAGATGCTATTGCTCAATATGCCGATAATTTTGACATGAGTCAGATTGATGACCGTGATTATCTAGCAGACTATGCTCAAAATGTATTAAAACAGCAAGTTAAAAAAGGCTTTGGGATTGGTAAACTACAGACCATTATTTTCGAAGAAACCGCTGAACATAAGCTACGCCAGCCCACTTTTATTACTGAATATCCAGCCGAAACCTCACCTTTAGCACGCCGCAATGATAATAATCCTGACATAACAGATCGTTTTGAATTATTCATTGGTGGTCGTGAAATCGCCAACGGCTTTAGTGAGCTAAACGATCCAGCAGATCAAGAAGAACGTTTTCATAATCAGGTTGCTGAAAAAGAAGCTGGTGATGATGAAGCTATGCACTTTGATGCAGATTATATAGAAGCACTTTCTTATGGCTTACCACCAACTGCGGGTGAGGGTATTGGTATTGATCGCCTAGTCATGCTATTTACAGATTCTGCTAGTATTCGTGATGTAATTTTATTTCCACATATGCGTATGAAGAATTAATAACACTGTAAAATTAAAATTTTTGCTTTAAGTTATTGATAAAACTATATAGGACTGCCTACTATTGCAGTCCTATATTTTTTGGTTATTTAAATATAGTTATAAAAGCCTTAACA
Source organism: Psychrobacter sp. (assembly GCF_018260395.1). Taxonomy (GTDB): domain Bacteria; phylum Pseudomonadota; class Gammaproteobacteria; order Pseudomonadales; family Moraxellaceae; genus Psychrobacter. The sequence continues at coordinate 14,434 of NZ_JAGLBC010000041.1, read as the reverse complement.
TATGTGCAACAGACTTAAAAAAGCGGTATAGTAAGTAATGTTATTTTGAATATATTCACAGTTTAGGTTAAATGGATGTTATGGCCAATTATTCTGCTCAAAAATTAAAAAGTGTTTCTTTGAACAATCAAGAGAGACGATATGCCGCTAAGGATGATGAAGGCAATGTTAGCCCATCTAATCCTGCACCAATAACGACTCAAAAACCATTTATTTCCCCTTTATCAGAAGCTGACAAATCAGCTACCGCTGTAGCAGAACAGCAAAAAAAGGCAATTACGGTTTCAAGTTTTGATTGGCTAGCTATGTTCCACCATACTTTTTTATCTATTTATTTGATTAAAGATGATCCATTGATTGGGCCAGGTAAATTTGATTACGCATTTAATGTAGGTAAACAACTTTTATATGTAATGACTCATGAGCAAGTTGCTGAAGTTGAAACTAAGAGTGTTTCTAAGTCTATACTTGCAGAATTAAAACAACAAGCTGCCACTTATATTAACAAGCGTTTTCAACAATTCACCAGCAAAGTAGATTTGCCAATAGCCGATGATCAAAATATTGAAAAAATTCATTATATTGGCCTTACTTCATTAACTTTGGTGCATGAAGGTTCTAGCTATCAAGTTGATCATGAATTTGGAAGTACCTTTTTCCAGGAAGAATGTGTTTTAGATTTGGATGATGAAGCCAAAGTATTACAGTTATTTAGTCTAAACAGCTTCTATCAAATGGTTAAGCTGTTGCAAACGCCAAGTGATTTATTGAGCTATTTTGATTATCACTTATTGAATTTAGTTGATTTTAAAGATTTTGACGGTGAGCTTGTATTGGCTCAGAATTTTTTAAATACGCCTGACTTTTATCAAAGGGCGGTAGCTGTCCAACAGAAATTGGTTGAAATAGGTTTATTGAACAAGGTTGAAACTCGACTGACAGATATTGTCAATAACACCACAAATAATACAACCTTGGCAGATACCCATACTGAGTTGGGTCAGAAACTACAGTCTCAAGCTACAATCTTTCAAAAGTTGCTAAATGGAGCAACGAAGCGTCGGCATCAAGCTGGCGATATAATCCCACTTGAGCAAGTGAAAATGTTAGTTGCTGAGTCCATGTATACCCGTATGAGCATTATCGAAGAAATGATGGCTTATGAAAATAGAACTAAAGAAGATTGCATGAATGGCTACTTATGTCATCAACACTCTTATAATGATTTTGGCCATCACTATGTTATCGTCGTATACGGCCTAGCTAAAGATGCACAGTACTCAAAACAATTTTTACAGCAAAATTATAAAAAACTATTGATGGATATTAATGCTCAACTGCAAAATCCTGTCATGAAGGAATATTTTGTTTTGGGATTTGATATGTCCAATGATGATGGTCAGGGTAACGTGACTGTTCTTATGGATATTTACCATCAGTCTGGCTTTAAACTATCAGAGAGTGATAAGCTTTATTACCAATAAAATAAATACGTTTGAAGAATTACTAAAAGTTCAACTGTTATTAAAGTAACCAGTGTCTTCAACGTTAATTAGTGATATAAATTTTCGTATTAATGGCTCAAGCAGTGATAACTGACTTGAGCCTAACTTCTCTTATTCTAAGTATTTGAACAATACACTAGGTTTGGTTATCCATTATGTCGCAGCAGTATCAAGTTTTAGCACGTAAATATCGCCCAAAAAATTTCCATGAATTAATAGGGCAATCGCATGTGTCTAAAGCACTAATAAATGCCATTGATCATAATAGGCTACACCATGCTTACCTATTTACGGGTACTCGTGGAGTTGGTAAAACAACAATAGCTCGTATCTTATCAAAGTGTTTAAACTGTGAAACAGGTATAACCAGTACGCCATGTGGTGTATGTAGTAGCTGTGTGGCTATAGACCAAGGTCGCTTTATAGACTTAATAGAAATTGATGCAGCATCACGTACCAAAGTGGAAGATACTCGAGAGCTTATAGATAATGTTCCCTATGCCCCCACGCAAGGTCGCTTTAAGGTTTACTTGATTGACGAAGTACACATGCTTTCGACACACAGTTTTAACGCTTTGCTAAAAACTTTAGAGGAGCCACCTCCTCACGTTAAGTTTTTGCTAGCGACCACAGACCCTCAAAAGCTGCCTATTACCATTATTAGTCGATGTTTGCAGTTTGTTCTTAGGCCGTTGCCACAGCAAGCCATTAGCGAACATATTGCAAACTTACTGACACTTGAAGGCATAAATTATACCCAGCCTGCTTTATGGCAATTGGCGAATGCAGCCAAAGGCTCTGTACGTGACGCACTATCATTGACTGACCAAGCTATTGCCTTTGGTCAAGGTGCATTATCCGATGAAACGGTTAATGATATGTTAGGATTAATTGATAACGCAGATCTGGTGCAATTATTATTAGATATCTATCAAGGCGATACAGAATCTGTATCGGCGCATATTGAACAAATGCGAGCCCAAATGGTAGATGCTGGCAGTATGTTTGATGGGCTAGCAGAGTTATTGCATCAAATTGCCATGGTGCAATTATTGCCAAACGTGGCATTAAACGTAAATGATGTGCAAATACAGCAAATCAAGCAGTTGGCTATTACTATTGGAGCTGATGTCTTACAGCTTTATTATCAGATTATTATCCAAGGACGCGAACAAATAAAATTGGCTAATACGCCATTACAAGCTTTGGAGATGTGTTTATTACGTTTGCTGGCGTTTAGACCACTGGCCATAAATGAAATACCTGTACCTTTAAAACCAGATGCAATAACAGCTGAACATAATTCTACAGCCGATGAAGATCAGTCTGATTTACAATATAAGTCTAAAAGTGGAAATACTGATCATTTTAAAGATACTGATCAATTTAAAGATACAGACAATCTGCAACTGTATGATACTTCTTCTGATGATCTTGAAACAGAGATGCCGCAAAGTATCTCAGTTGACACGAAAGATTCAAATGATGCTCATGTCCTATTAGATTTGAAAACACAAACTGAAAGTCATGATCAAGACCTCATTGTACAACACTCAATAGTACAAGAATCAATTGTACAAGGTATAAATGAGTCACAGAATACAATAACGCAACTTGAAAAGCCATTTGTTGACGTTAGAGATAATGATGTCATTCACACTGACACTGACACTGACACTGACACTGACACTGACACTGACACTGACACTGACACTCTTAAAGACATGGATAACGGGTTAGCCTCTCAGATAGATCAAGATAGCGAAAGTAGCAATACTATATTTGCAGATTCAAATACATTGGAAAATAATAAATTAGCCGATGTGACGATTGAACCTCAAGCGTTATTAGATGCTAATGTAAGTGACGTAGAGCCCGATAATCAATCAATATTATTAAGTACTAATATTAAAGAACAAGGCAATGTTAAAGAACAAAACAAGGTTAAAGTACAAGATAAGTTTAAAGTACAAGACAATATTAAAGTAGAAAGCAATGTAATAGACAAACTATCTGCAGATGATCCGCGTGCTCTATTAAAGTGTGTACCTATAGAATTGGTTGGTGAATGGACGCCTGAAAAATGGGATTATTGGTTGCAATCAGCAAGAGAATCTGGAAAATTGGGTTCTGATCAACTGGCTATGGCAAGACAAGGCGTAATGACAGGTCAAATTTCTGGGAAATGTGTATTTAAAGTTGCCTTTGATACAAAAAATATGCAAAGTATTTTTAATCATCTAAGCACATATTTGAATGATCAATTTGGAGCAGAAGTATCAATTGAAGTTGATAGTTCATTAAAGTCTGATAATTTAGATTTACTACCACAAAATAGACAACTTATGCGTGAAGAACTAGCTAAAAATCAAGCTAAAGAGATGCTTATTCAAAGTCCAGTTTTGCAAAGGCTAATCCATGATTATAAAGGGGAGATAGTTAATTTAAAGCTTTTATAACACCCATATAACACCTAAAATAGTTAAATATTATTATTTACGTCAACTGCAAAGTTTGTATAATAAGTTTTAACGAAAAATTACTTAAAAAAATGAAAAAACCCACGTTTTGTCATCACTTTCTAAACAATTGTTTGTTTAAATGAGTTATACTACGCCACTTACTTTATATGTTAGGTGTTAAGAATGATGTTAGACAATTTAAGGGGCATGGCGGTATTCGCCAGTGTTGTCGGCCATGGTTCATTCAGTGGGGCAGCTAGACAGTTGGGTATAACTACTAGTGCAGTTAGCCAACAAATCAGATCTTTAGAAAAAGATCTTGGAGTAGTGTTACTTCATAGGTCTACAAGAAAGTTAAGTTTGACAGAAGCTGGGGCAAGTTTCTATGAAGCTGCAAAAGACGTTGTTAGTGCTGCTGATAAAGGGCGAATTAAAGTAAACCAATTGCGTGACGAATTGGCAGGAAGTTTACGGATTGCAACCACTCCAGAATTAGGCGTAAATCATATTCTTCCAGCACTATCTACTTGGATGGCAGCTCACGATGATTTAAGTATTCATTTTCTAGCAGACAATCATTATATTGATATGATTGATGAGCGTGCTGATATTGCTATTAGAATGAGTCCACAGATAAAAGACAGTTCAGTAGCTACTTATCCATTGGCTGAAGTTAAACAAATGCTTGTTGCTTCACCAGACTATTTAAGACAGCACGAAAAGATTACCAAACCTAAAGACTTAGTCAATCATCAGCTCATTAGTATTGATTTAATGAAAGATCCAAATATTTTAGATTTCAGTAGTATTGAAACCGGTAAAAAGAATCGTGTTAAGGTACTTTCTAGAATTCAAACAAACAATGTGTTCTTAGCGACTACTTTAGCCAAAGAAGGTCATGGTTTAGTTCGTGTAATGTCACTTGATGTTCAAAAGGATTTGGCTTCTGGTGAGTTGGTTGAAGTGATTCCTGAGTACTCCTTACCACACTTCGTTTTATATGCGGTTACTTTAGATCGTGATCAGCAACCTGCAAAAATTACGCGTTGTCTAGAAGTTCTTAAAAAGCACTTCCATGCTCCTGTGTAACTAGATCTTAAAGTTTTATACTCGTTTTAAGACTGACGCTAAATTGGTGTTTATGATATATAATAAACATTAATTTAGCGTATTTTTTTGTGTGTAATTTTTTAATCTCAATAGATTTTAAAGCCCTTATCGACCAACACACTCTCGATATTTTATAAGGTTATGTATAACAGATTATGGAAAATAGACTGATTAATCCTTTAGAGCGCCAAGACGACGTAGTGGATAGCAATATTCGTCCTGGAACATTGGCTGAATATATAGGTCAGCCCGTTGTTCGTGAACAAATGGAAGTATTCATTGAAGCGGCTCGAAGGAGGCAAGAAGCTTTAGACCATACTTTAATCTTTGGACCCCCTGGGTTAGGTAAAACAACATTGGCGAATATTATAGCTCGTGAAATGGGCGGTAATTTGCGTTCAACTTCTGGCCCTGTTCTAGAAAGAGCGGGAGACTTAGCGGCAATGTTGACCAATCTTGAAGAAGGGGATGTCTTATTTATCGATGAAATTCATAGATTGAGTCCTGTTATTGAAGAGATTCTTTATCCAGCATTGGAGGACTTCCAGTTGGATATTATGATTGGTGAAGGACCTGCAGCTCGTTCAATTAAATTAGATTTACCCCCCTTTACTTTGGTGGCAGCGACCACACGAGCTGGATTATTAACTTCTCCTCTACGAGATAGATTTGGTATCGTACAACGTCTTGAATTTTATAATATCGAAGATCTAACCACTATTGTTAGTCGTTCTGCTCGGTTGATGAATGTTGATATGACACCTGAAGGGGCAGTAGAAGTAGCCAGACGTTCACGGGGAACGCCACGTATCGCTAATCGATTATTACGACGTGTTCGGGACTATGCGGAAGTAAAATCTAATGGGCAAGTTACCGGTGATATTGCGGATAGTGCTTTGGATATGTTAGCAGTAGATAGAAGAGGTCTTGATAATTTAGATAGACGTTACATCGAAATGGTTCATGCTCGTTTTGATGGAGGTCCTGCCGGTGTAGAGGCGATTGCAGCGGCTATGGCAGAGGATAGAGGAACTTTAGAAGATGTTATTGAGCCTTATCTAATTCAACAAGGTTATGTATTAAGAACAGCTAGAGGGCGGGTACTAACTCAAATGGCAATTGATCAACTTTAATAATTATTATGGCTTATTTAACATTTTTGAACGTCCTAAATTTTAAGTATTCATTTAAGGTTCAGAGCGTTATTACTATGATTAGTATGCGTAATGACTTTAGATTGTTTATATTTATATTTTCCAATAGCCATAAGACTTAAGCCACCAAGTACAAGTACTAACAGAATTATAATAGGATTTTTCCATAGTTGACCAGAGCTATTATTAGTAGCCACGATCACATCATGTCCATCAAATTTTTTACTTTTTTGCGTATCTAAAAATCCAAAATTTACAAATGGTCTAGACGGCGGTTGTACAGGTTCAGGCGCAATCTTCAAACGGCGACGACTAATGTAAATATCAGATATTTTAGCCAGTTGTAATAACCAACGTTGATAAGGCAAAGATATATTAGGCATTGTATCAAAAGTCAGCACGTCACTATGATTAGAATTGTCTACAATTAATTTTTCTTCAGCTGATAAATAATTATTGTCTGAGTTTTGGTCGGCTCGTTCAATTACTTTTGCATAATGTGGCATCTGCTCTGATAAGACATCTGTAGGAGTTATTGGCTGTTGATAGCCAGTAATATCGTGCCATGAGCTGTCAAACTGTGGAAGTTTGTATGCAGTTAATAAGTTTGTATTGTTGAATTCTACCGCATTAACAGTGCCACGTTTTAATTGAAAAAACTGAGGTTGTAGATTAAACCAATGCTCTATTTCTTTCTCATCTAAATGAGCGTAATCTGCTAATATGGAAATTTCTCGGATGCACAATAAAGATAAGCCACCTAATAAATGTCGAACCAAATTAGGATTTAATCTAGCTTGCATAGCTATTTTTAGACAAATTTGCTTTTGTATTTCATTTGAATCAAATAGGGTGTCGTTTATCGTATTACCATTTTGGTAAGCAGCATTCATGGTTTTTAGATTAAAAGCATTAAATTTACGTAAGTCTTTTACCTGATTACGAACCAAAAGTTTCTTAATCACAGCATCTGCGCCATGCATTTGGTTGTAAGCCAAAAGTCCACTAATAATTCCTTGAATACCAGCTTGGATAATCACCCGAGCCTGAGGTATTGAAATACTTCCTATATCTGCAAAGATGGCATCTATTGGACATGTATCTTCAATCAAAAAATCATAAAGTGAAACACGGGTCGGTAAAAGCGCTGTCATAAAACCTACTGGTTTGAAATATTTATAGACATCATAAGGGTGTATTTGAAGAGTTACAACCCTAAATCTTAGATATGTGGACAGTTGAGTATCTAATGAAACCATTGTTTGTTAAATAATCGGATGATAAATTGATGACAAGCCTGCAGTTAATAAAAAAATTAACGCCTGAAATTACTATTAATATAGAGCAGCAGTCACTGACGCTAACGCTCACTACTAAAGATGGCTGCATAGAGCGCCATGTTTTTAGCATTTCTACTGCAAAAAATGGTATTGGCAATCAAGAGGGTAGTGGCTGTACCCCTTTAGGAAAACATTGTATTGCAAATAAAATTGGCAACAATTTACCAGAGAATAGCGTATTTGTAGCGAGACAGGCCACTGGCGAAATTTATAATGATCGTTTGGGCGAGCAATACCCTGATCGTGATTGGATTTTGACTCGAATCTTATGGCTTACTGGATGTGAAAAGGGTTTTAACAAAGGCGAAAACAAAGTGGGCTGCTGTGACACTTATAAGCGTTACATTTATATCCATGGTACGCCACATACTGAGCCTATGGGCGTGCCACTGTCACATGGCTGTATACGTATGCGCAATCTTGATCTGCTATGGTTGTTTGATAATGTCGAAGAAGGTACACCAGTTGAAATTGTTAAGAGATAAAAAATATTGTTTGCAAAAAAGCACCTCACAAGCGTTAGAGCTAGTAAGATGCTTTTCTCAATTTGAACTTTGAACTAGTCTGTTTATTAAAATATAACAGTTGTGATATCAGACCTTTATATAAGGTCTACCAGAATTTGGGTGCATCTTTCACTTTTTTAAGACTTTGTGCACAAACTTCAGCAGCATGACTTTCATGAGCGGTAAAATAGCCTACTGCAAACCAAGCATTTGGATCACTTTGGGTTTTTAGTCTATAAAATGCTTGTCCAACAATGTCATCATTGTAGTTACCAAGTACTTCTTGTGCTGGCTCTAAAAAATTTATGAAAGCTTTGGCTTGGTTCTTTTTATACATGGGGCTTGCGAACTCACTTATATAGCGAAGGCTTTTTAGACGCTTTCTGACATCATGTTGAGCTTCGATATCTAAGGCAGCAAATTGATCGCTGGCTTTACTACTCTTTTTATACAATGAATCCAAAATTTTACCCGTTTCTTGTTTGGCCGAACCTTTCAATAAAGGCTTGTCTTTTTTAGCCGGACTCATGATATATTCTATTAATTCTAATAAAGTAATTTGGAAATCAGGGGCTCTTATCGCATCAATAGGTTTAATTTTAATTGCTTCACGCTCTTTTGACCAGTCTACATACGGACTGCCTTCAGATTCCAACATAGGTTGGGTTTTAGTTTGGAGTAATTCAAGGTCACGATTTTCACCCAATAACCCAAAAGTTTGTTTTAAGATTAGGGCCCATTCAGGATTAATTTGAGAAGAAAACTTAGCGAATAATTTCAAAGCTGTACGTAATCTTCTAATTCCAACTCTAAGTTGATGCACATGGTTACCATCGTCGCTACCAGCAGCAATAGCGCTTACATTAGGTAAAATCTGAATCATACAATTATGTACTACAGCTCTTAAAAACTCAGTTTGACTAACATCTTTATCAAATGAAAGTTGTTTTAAATTTGACTTAGTAGCATCGGTATATTCCTTACCTGCCACTAGAAGACCACCTAATTCTGCTTTAGTAACAGTAGATAAGCACAAGTTATAACGTTTACACCAAGTTTTGGCGACTTCAAATAAATAAGAAACTTCACCTTCAATTAATTCGAACTCAAGCTCCAAGATAGGTTTACTCAGTTGTGAGTCTTCACCATGAACTACAATACCTTTATCATAAGCCATTTCAACCACACCATTCGTACCTTTGATAAGGCGAGTAGTGCGCTCAACATCAGTAACATAAAGGCAGTTTAACTTACCAGCATTAGTCCCTTGTTCTTGACTAGAGTCTTGAATGATCTCTTGTAATCCAAGCTCATCATATACAGATAAATCTGGGTACAAACTATTAGTTTCTAAGGCTTCATTGACCTTGACTTCATCAAGTGTATTATTCTGTTCACCTCTAGATGCCATGCCATCGCCATTAGACTTTAAGGTTTGAACCCATGTATTGCCTTCTTTACGAATTCTTAAAGCCATTCCTGCCTGAGCCAATATATTATTATCAGTATCGTAATAATGCGCCGCTAGTTTAGTGGTATTAGAGGATCGAATCTTAGCTTGACGCATTAAAGCATCAACTTTGTATTCAGGAACTAAAAACTTAAGCTCTATCTCTTGCATGTTTTTTCCTCGAGTAAAACTCATAGAAACAATGATATAGGAATGAATTTTGATGAATCATAATTTAATATGTATTCAAGAATTATTCATTATCGTAGGATATTCAGATAATAATCGCAAGCATATTAACGTGACAGTTTGTTGACAGCCACGAACAATAATTAAATTAATTAGTATTACATTCCTATAATCAAAGTATTATTTAATTACATGTCAATAATTTAATGCCATTAAATAGATAGGTTGTTATGTCATTAAATCCAAATACTAATATCTGCAATCAAGAATATATAACCAAAAACCAAAAAGACCGAATCCTGTAAACTACAGAACTCGGTCCTTGGATGAAACTAAACCATTAAAATTTGCAGTTTAGTTCAAGTTAGAGCGTTTTTTAATGAAAGTAACAATAATCTATTTAATGTTTTATTAAAAAATTATTAGAACTGGTTCATCGTATTTTTCTCGCCACCAGCTTTAAGAGCGTTTTCACCAGAGAAAATCTCTTTGTGATCATCACCTAGATCTGAACCAGCCATTGCTTGATGCTTCACGCACGAAATACCTTCACGGATTTCTTTACGTTGAACGCCAGCAGCATAAGCAAGCATACCGTCTTCACCAAAGTAGCCTTTAGCAAGCTCATGTACGCTTAGGGCAGTAGTATGGTAAGTAGGTAGAGTGATTAGATGATGGAACACACCCGCTTCACGCGCTGCATCACGTTGGAAATTCTTAGCAGCTTGGTCAGCAGCAGCGTCAAGTTCAGAACCATCATAGTCAGCACTCATTAAGTTGTTCTTATCGTATGCTGAGATGTCTTTACCTTCTTCTTCCCACTGTGCGATAACTTGCTTACGGAAGTTAAGCGTCCAGTTAAAAGATGGACTATTGTTATAAACTAGCTTCGCTTTTGGCTGTTGCTCTTTAATACGGTCAACCATCATTTTGATGTGATCAACGTCTGGAGTAGGTGTTTCAATCCATAGTAAGTCAGCGCCATTTTCAAGGGCAGTAACACAATCAAGTACAACACGATCAATGTTAGTACCTTCACGGAACTGGAATAAGCCGTTAGCTAGACGAACTGGACGAACCAATTTACCATCACGCTTTAATAACACATCATTTTCTTTTGCATCAGCAATATCGATTTCTTCAACATCGATGAAATCAATATATTTAGAAGCTAAATCACCTGGCTCTTCAGATACTGGGATCTTTTGAGTTAATGATGCACCTTCAGAATCCGTACGAGCAACGATAACACCGTCATCAACGCCTAGTTCTAAGAATGCATAACGAATAGCGTTAAGCTTAGAGATAAAGTCTTCATGTGGTACGGTTACTTTACCAGCCTGATGGCCACACTGCTTAGCATCAGAAACTTGGTTTTCTACTTGAATAGCACAGGCACCAGCTTCGATCATAGCTTTTGTGAGCAAGTAAGTAGCTTCTTCGTTACCAAAACCTGCATCGATATCAGCAATGATTGGCACAACGTGTGAATCAAAATTGTTAATTTTTTCTTCGATAGCAGAAGTGTCTTGACCAGCTTCTTTAGCAGCATTAAGCTCACGGAAGTAATCGTTTAATACTTTAGCATCAGCTTGACGTAAGAAAGTGTAGATCTCTTCAATTAAAGCAGGTACAGTAGTTTTTTCATGCATTGATTGATCAGGTAAAGGACCTAGCTCAGAACGAAGTGCTGCAACCATCCAACCTGATAAGTAGATGTAAGTTTTAGAGGTTGTACCAAAGTATTTTTTCTTAGCGTACATAGTTTGTTGGGCAACGAAACCATGCCATGCACCTAGAGACTGAGTGTACTTTGAAGTGTCTGCATCATACTCTGCCATATCTTTACGCATAATAGCAGCAGTATATTTGGCGATATCAAGACCAGTTTTAAAACGGTTTTGAACCATCATACGAGCAGCATCAGACTCGCTGATATTCTGCCAGTTACCATGTTTTGCTTTAATTTCACGGATATGGTCAATAGCTGATTTATAAGTTGACATCAATTGTCTCCTAGATTGGGGATGGATTAGGTAAAATAAATTCGTCTGTTATTTCAATTCTAATTAAAAGTTAAGAAGCTTTATTTAACTTTCTTTCTAATAGTTGATTATAGCTACTGTAGCGATAAACAAGCTGAAAGTTTAAAATTGGTGTAAATGTTTGTTTCTTAAACCGCTCTTATAATCTTATATAAAGCTCATTGAGTCTGACTTAAGATGTGTTTTGACCACACTTGCCCTAAACACTTGAGAAACACTATAACCACATTAGCTGAATTTATCTAGTTTATGAAGGTTATCTTGGGTATTTATTTAAATTATAGTACAATGAACATATAGGTTTAAGTATTTCTTATAGCGACTCCGCCTAGTAATCAAGGCTTTAATAGACACGTATATCATTAATTACCATTGACTAATTTGATAATGGTTTTCAGGTAATTTGATTTTGATTTTGATTTTGATTTATATATTTTAGAAAGAGACATCTCAGAGAGTTTTATGAATTTACAAAGAGTAGATTTAAATTTATTGGTTAATTTAGATGTATTGTTACGCGAAAAAAATGTTACTCGCGCTGCAGAACAATTGGGCATTACTCAGCCAGCAATGAGTAATATTTTAAGAAGATTACGTAAATTGTTTAATGATCCACTGTTGGTACGATCTTCAGAAGGTATGACACCTACCGAGCGTGCTTTAGAACTTCAACCTCGAGTGCGCGAAATTTTAGCAGAATTGTCTCAATTATTAGAGCCTCGGACAGAATTTAGACCTTATAGTACTTCTCGTGTCTTTAGAATTATGACATCCGACTATGCCGAAGCAACTTTAGTGCCAAGACTAGTTAAAGCTCTGCGCTCAGAAGCACCTAATGTCATTTTAGACTTCTTAACGCCTTCTGACGTCTCATATCGAGACATGGAGCAGGGTAGAGTTGATTTGGCTATTAACCGATTTAATGAAATTCCACAAAGCTTTCACCAAGTACTAGTATGGAGAGATACCTTTAGCTGCCTATTATCAGCAGAAAGTCCTTACGTTAACCGCTTTAACCTAAAGAACTATCTAAAGGCTCAGCATGTTTGGGTGTCTAAGACTGGTATGGGAGTAGGGTTTGGTGTTAATCCAGATAAATCTGGAGGCTTAGGCTCTATTGATCAAGCATTACAGCGTCTAGGTCAAAAACGTCAAATTAGTGTCTTTACTCGTCATTATCAAATGCCTGCTATGCTCGCTGCCAATAAAGATCTAATTGCTACATTGCCGACACGGGTAGCACGTATGCAAGCTACCAATGACAGTATCGTCTTAAAAGAACCACCATTTTTTATCCCTGAATTTGAATTGACAATGGCTTGGTCGCCATTATTACAGCATCATCCTGCGCATCGTTGGTTACGTCAACTTATTATGCATGTAGCCCGTCAGGTTGTAGCAGATGAGCAAGTGAATGAAAATGATGTGCCCTTAATGAGCCATTTATTTTAGCAAAATATAAAGAACTTTTTATTAAATAGCATAACAGTATTAGTTTACAAATAGCCCTTAGCAAATCAATGCCAAGGGCTATTTTTATTCATTAGACTGAATTACGATAAGGATATGAATATAAAAACCTACGGGTTTAAAGGCTGCTAGTTTAAAGGCTGCAAATAACAAGGCTATTTGATTAAATCTTTTTTGTAGAAAAGGCATCTTGTTTTATAAAATTTATAAAAAAAGGTAGGCAACTATTATGCTAGTTTAACTGATAATTTATATGAACCATTAACTAAATGATTAAAAGCACAACTAATTCGATGTTAAAACCAACCTTTTGCGATATTATTTCGATAAAATCTTAAATCTATTCGTTATTTCGCTTTAATTGAGTACTCTATTAATGAAAACTTTGCAAATGCGTTATAAAGTTATTAAGCGGATTAGAGGTCTTATAAAAAGGCAAATTTTGGTTATTTTAATAATTGCCCTATGGCAATTTTGCGTCTGGTTACAGATTATTCCAGATTACTTATTGCCATCACCATTTCAGATTGTACAAGCCTTTATAGATGATTTTCCATTATTGATGGTACATGCTAAATACACTTTAGCTACCGCTTTTATAGGAACAACTATTGGTCTTATCATTAGTTTTATTCTGTCTATCGTTATGGATCTGTCAAAAACTATGAGAGAGCTGATTTATCCGGTTATCTTGTTAAATCAGACTATCCCAACCATTGCTATTGCGCCGCTATTAATTATTTGGCTAGGGTATGGAATTACCCCTAAAGTCGTATTGGTTATACTGGCTGTTTTTTTTCCAATAACTATTGCTTTGATCGATGGTTATCAGTCAGTAAGTCGTGAGCATTTAAATCTTTTTAAATCTATGAAGGCCTCAAAGTATCAATTATACCGTCATTTGAAGATACCCTCTGCTATGGGATCTTTTTTTACTGGTCTAAAGGTAGCACTTTCATATGCTTTAATATCAGCTGTAATTGCAGAGTGGTTAGGAGGCTATTACGGATTAGGGGTTTATATGACTCGGGTTCGAAAGTCATATGATTTAGATAGTATGTTTGCGGTAATATTTTTAATTAGTTTTTTAACTGTTTTACTGATTGGATTGGTTAAGTGGTTAGAAGGCCGTGTTCTTAGGCACAATTTAATATAAACAGAAAATTATAAAAGCAAAATTTATAGAACTTAATTTAAAATTTA
>NZ_JAGLBC010000221.1 GCF_018260395.1 Psychrobacter sp. | reverse complement strand
TGCCCTATTACAAAGATTTAGATGAGCAGCTATGGGAGCAAAAACCCAAACAGCTAGGTGTTTACCTTACCGACAGCATTGAAGGTCGTGACCTTAATTTAGAAGCTCGTGACAAAAATTATGCCACCAATATTTTGTCATATCCTAGTGATCTACCCGCCTTTATATTGGCTGAAATGGATGAAATCCCATTAGGTGAATTGGTCATTTGCCATGAGGTAGTTGAGCAGCAAGCGAAGGAACAAAACAAAGCTGTGTTGGATCACGTCACCCATTTATTGGTACATGGCATTTTACACTTGCTAGGTTTTGACCATGAATTAGGACAAGTAGAACAAAATGAAATGGAAGGGTTTGAGATTGCTATATTACAGAGATTTGCTATAGATAATCCTTATTTAGCCAAGTAGCTTTAGTTGATATGGCTTTATTCAAGGCAAAGATTACCCAGATAGATAATGCATTTATTTTGCTAAATAGCTTTTAATTTATTTAATAAGTTCTGAATCTTAAACCTATGATTCCAAAATGTGCTCATTCTGCTAATATATGTATTAAATCTTTAATATTTGAGTAGTCCAATCATGTATTTTCCGCCTTGGTCCTTATTATGTTTTTCTACCAAACTAGACTCACTTACCTCAGTGGTGCGGGGTTCAGGTGTATTATTCATATTATCACTTAGCTTAATATTTAATATGCAGTCAAGTCAGGCCGCTGAATATGAAACTATATCCACCGACGATGCCACCCCTACTCTAGATAACCAAAAGTTCAATGCTTGTTTGGACAATCTGGCACAAACTGCACCTTTTACTGGGGTGAAGGATACTTTTAATCAATATCGTCCTATACAAGGCGATGCAAGTGTTCTAGAGTCTCTGGACTATCAACCTGAATTTGCCAAAGAGCCTTGGGATTATTTGGCAAGTTTGGTTGATAAAGAGCGGGTTATAGATGGCATTAATGCAAGCAAAAGATACGCAGATATTTTGGCAAACATTGAGTCTAAATATGGTGTAAACCGTTATGATGTCTTGGGCGTTTGGGGAGTAGAATCAGACTTCGGCACAAAATTAGGTAAAAAGGATGTGCTAGAGTCACTGTCGACCTTATCTTGCTTTGGCCGTCGTCAAAGCTATTTTCAAAGCGAATTAGTTAGTGCGTTAAAGATTTTAAGACAAGGTGATATAGATAAGGCAGACTTTAAAGGCTCTTGGGCAGGCGCCTTTGGTCAAACTCAATTTATGCCCTCAACATTTTTGCAATTGGCTCAAGATTTCGATGGCGATGGTCGCAAAGACTTGGTCAATAGTGAAGCAGATGCGATAGCTTCAACAGCTAACTTTTTAAAAAATAGTGGCTACCAGCAAGGTCAACCTTGGGGCTATGAGGTTCGCTTGCCCGCTTCTTTAAATGCCATTAACAATCGAAAAAACAAACAACCTATTTCACATTGGCGCAGCTTAGGCTTAACATTAGTTGATGGCAGTCCTCTACCAAATTCTCTAACTTCGGCGGGTTTATTTCTACCTTCAGGTAAAAACGGTCCAGCCTTTCTAGTAGGTCGTAACTTTGATGCTTTTTATGCCTATAATGCTTCAGAAAATTATGCTTTAGCCATTGCTCACTTATCAAAGAAAATTGAAAATAATGATACCAATGTTGAATTTGTGACCCCTTGGCCAACTGACGATCCGGGACTGAGCCGTAAAGAGTCTCGTGAGGTTCAAGAGTCATTGAATTTACTGGGTTATAATATTGGTGAGGTTGATGGCATCATTGGAGATGGCACTCGCCGCGATATACAGCAGTATCAAATAGACCACGGCCTTGAGCCTGATGGTAAAGCGGGTAAGAATATCCTTAAGCACTTAATGGATAACTCTGCTGATTTGCGAGATAAAGCCAACCAACAATTAGATTCGCAAGCTCAATCTGGCTCGGAAGGTACTATCACTACAGGCTCAAGCCAAAGTAATGCTAAAGCCATTCACTCAAAAGGGTCTTTATATGACTTTTTGCATGGCAAAGTTATATTAGTCATTGCCATAGGCTTATTGCTACTGTTGTGCGTTATTATCATTGGCAAACGCAGGCGTTAGACTCATTATATTTTATTGGGTTTAAATCAATTATATTAAAAAAAGTGTATTGATATTAAGAACAGGTTATTAAATTAATACTGTCTAAAAAAAGCTAAGTTATATAAAACTTTTGAAGGTGTATCAG
>NZ_JAGLBC010000040.1 GCF_018260395.1 Psychrobacter sp. | reverse complement strand
TCTCATTTATCTAAAATAATTAGATATAAATGAGATTTTTTTATATTTATAGCCTTAAAATAACTCAACCTAAGCAAACTAAGACTAATCTATTATATCATTTTTATCATAATACTTAGGCAAGTAGCAATTAGCCAGCACATATTATATATAAGTTGAATATAAAAGCGTTGCTATCTATAAACTCAGCTTAGCTTAAATAGAATACTAGTCGTTCATCGCTAAATAAGTGCCTTTGTTTGATGCGTCTAGATAACGACTATCACGCCATACAGAATAGCCATTGTGGCTGCTATAAGGGCTAAATTTAGACTGTCTAAAATCAGATACCCACTGTGAGCCATCATAAATTTGGATATGACCATGTGGGTTCTTAGAGGAGCGGTTAAATACGGCTACGTCACCAACTTGTGGTTGATAGCTATCATTGTTAAGTTTAATAAAACCCGCTTCTGCTAACGTACCACGAGTGGCATATTGATAAGCAGATTCATTAGGTGTAAAGCTATATCCTGCTGCTTGAAGAGCTATACGTACGTACTTTGCACATAAGCCCATAGAGTTTGAACTTGCAGCACGGGCTGCGCGAGAAGCTGCTAAAGCTGGAGGCGCTGAACTGGTTAAACGAACTGAACCGATGCTTGGATTATTTGCTGAAGTTGCAAATGAAGTAGAAGTTGTAAATTTGCTTTCTAACTGTCTTGATAGTTGAGCCAATTCATCACTTTTTTGCTGTGCTTGATTATTTAGATACTCAATATTCTGAACACGTTGAATAGTATTAGATGAGATGTTAGAGAAATTATTAACTACTGTAAATGATTTGACCGGAGTAATAGAAGTATTACTAACTGAAGCTAATGAAGTGCTAATTGTTGGTTCAAAGGTCTGCTGAACCGATGCATTTACTTGGGTAGCGCTTAGCCCCATTAACGACAAAATAATAAGTGACTTTTTCATAACATTCCTAGAATTAAACTTTTGTGTACTATTTAACCTACCTGTCAAATAGTTATTTAATCTTCATTAAAAACATACGACTCAACAAAACAGCCTATATTTAGATTTAGCAACCGTTTATGCTATCTTGATATTCAGTGGTAACTTCATCTATTAATTGAGTTTGAGATCTGAAATGAAATATCCATTAAAACCCAATCATTTAGCAAAGCGTATTGATCATCAAAAGTCTGCAGCTTCTTCCTTGCCTAAGTCTTTAAGTGAAAAATGTACTCAGCTGAACAAGTTAACGCAAGAGATAAAAGTTTTATTAGGAAGAGGACTACCAGAAGAAATTTTAAAATCACTTTGGGTAGTTAAGTTTGAAGATAATAATTTGGTAATTTCTGTTCAGTCACAGACTGCTGCTAACCATCTTAAATACCAATCAAACAACCTAATTCATATACTAAAAGAACAATCTCTTACATTTCTTGAACTAAAAAATATAGATGTAATCGTTACTCATGCTGCTTCGATTGAACAATTTTATGAAAATAAGGGTCATTCATACTTAGTTTTAAATCAATCGAAATCAACTCTTAATAAAGGCTCAACCCACATTAAATATGGCCTCACCCAAACAACGAAGAGAACTATAACACACACTTTTGAGCATGTCATTAAAGATGAAAAGTTAAAAAATGCTTTAAAACGTTTGATAAATTCTAACTAAAAACTTTCTTAATTGTTTTATTATGTAACTTAGCGTGGTATTATTGGCATATATTGTTTGATTTATAAAACTGATTAACAATATTTATATAAATTGATTGCCTCTTTGATAGCTGAATTTTTAGAGTATTAAACTGCCAAGTATTGAAATTGTTTGGTCTAAACAAGAATCGATGAATTTTTAATGAAAAAAAGTGAAATCTAAGTTTCACTTTTTTTATATTTCCACATTGTTTCTTAGTTTTAAAAAAAATCCTGAAATTTTTGGAAAATAATTTTGATTTTTTCTTGATTTTTAGATTTTATAGTGAACTGCTAAAATTGATGTGTCATCAATTGTTACAATTTCAAAGTTATTGGGATCGCTATACACTGTTTTTACCAATTTATTATTCAAACCATGTCCTGATTTATAGGCTGAGAATTTTGCTAATAAGGGATATTTTGCTAAATATAAATCCCCAATTGCATCTAAAATTTTATGACGCACAAATTCATCTTTATGACGCAAACCATCCTTATTTAATATTCCTTCTTCATCTAGAACAATGGCATTATCTAAACTGCCACCACGTGCTAAATTATTATCTTTAAGATATTCAATATCTCTCATAAACCCAAAAGTTCTAGCATTGCCAACGTTTTCTATATAATTTTGAATACTAAAATTGAACAAGTAATGTTGAGTATCTTTTGGAATGCTAGGATGATCAAAATCTATTTGGAAATCTAAACAAAATCCGTCATAAGGTTCTAATTGTGCAGATTTATCACCTTCTTCTACCCTCACCGTTTTTAATAATTTTAAAAACTTTTTTGGGGCGGATTGTTCTGTAATACCGGCTTTTAGCAGCAACTGTACATAGTTCAGGGCACTGCCATCCATGATAGGTATTTCGACATCAGATACTTTAACAAGTAAGTTATCAATGCCAAGTCCTGCTAAAGCACTTAATAAGTGCTCTACAGTTCCGATTTTTATATCATCGACCACTAAGTTAGATGACATAACAGTATCGGTCACTAAAAAGGCGTCAGCAGCGATTAACGGCGCATTATCAATATCAGTACGTAAAAAATGAATACCAAAATCATTTCCTGCGGGCTCTAAAATCATAGTGACCTCACGTCCGCTATGTAAGCCTACACCGATAACTTCAATAGGCTGTTTTAAAGTACGTTGTTTCATAAAGTTGTTACTCTTAGTATTTAAACCTGAATAATAAAGTTGAAAATTAAAGCTTGATTTAAGCTTAGTTAAAGCTTTTAAATACGCTGATTTTAACACAGTCAACCATCTACTAAGGGTATCTACACTATATTTATCCAAACTATGAAAATTACACATAAAAAAAGCCAAGCTTAAGCTTGGCTTCAATACTTTTGAGTTTAAAAGTCTTACCTATTTTCTTAAAAACTTTTAACTATCATAGATCCGTTTAAGTCTGTGTTATCTACGCTATCTTTTTTGACTAACGATTTTGTTGTCGCTTCAAGTAGTCTTGGATACTATTCGTCTTAGTGCCTGCAGGCTGAGACGCAGGCGCAGGCATGGCTGCTGCAGGCTGACTAACGGGCTTAGGGGCTGTATTTTGTTGTTTGTTGAATGCAGTAGTATGAAGACTTGGGTCTACAGTTAAATTACTAGTACGAGAAGGTATATTAACTGGTTTATCAGCATCGTCTAAAGTTAGACCTGTCGCAATTACAGTTACGTGTAAGTCTTCACCCAATTTCTCATCGATAACGGTACCAATAAAAATGTTGGCATCTTCAATATCCGTAATATCGTTTACCACTTGAGTTATTTCATTCAGCTCGTCAAGAGTGACTGATTCTGAAGAAACTACGTTTACGATAAGACCTTTGGCATTCTCTAATAGCAAATCATCTAATAAAGGTGACCGTATGGCTTTTTCAGTGGCCTGCCGCGCGCGATCTTCACCACTCGCACGACCAATACCCATCATGGCATGACCCTTAGCTGTCATAGCAGTACGAATATCATTAAAATCGATATTAATAACCCCTTCGCTTGAAATCGTCTGGGCAATACCTTGAACCGCATGCATCAATACATCATCAGCTTTCTTAAAAGCATCTTGCATAGAGATATTGCCGTATACTTTAAGCAGTTTATCATTTGGAATAGTAATAATAGAGTCAACAAAGTTAGACAATTGATCAATACCGGCTTTAGCTGCTTTAATACGCTTACCACCTTCAAACTTAAATGGCGTAGTTACCACACCCACAGTTAGGATTTGCATTTCTTTAGCAATTCGAGCCACGACTGGTGCTGCACCCGTACCCGTACCGCCACCCATACCAGCAGTGATAAATACCATGTCGGAATCTTCAAGCAACTTGCGAATAGCTTCCTCATCTTGTTCAGCTGCTTCACGTCCAACTTCCGGGTTAGCACCAGCCCCAAGACCGCGATTGGTATTTGCACCAAGCTGAAGTTTGTTTTCAGCCGTTAATCTATCTAAAGCTTGTTTATCAGTATTGGCACAAACAAAGGATACACCTTTCACACCTTGCTGAACCATGTGTTCAACAGCATTACCACCACCACCGCCCACTCCAAAAACGGTGAAACGTGCTTGACCATTATTTAGATCCTGGCTATGGGTAACCATTGTATACTTTGACATTATCACTCCTTGAGGTCATCCATTTAGTCAAGTCGCTCATTCATAAAGCTATAACTAAAGTCGTGACTTTAATATATGAAATAGATGATAGGTGCTAATTACATTATGCTTTTAAAAAAGTTATTCAAATTGTGTCTAATAGTACTAAATCTTGTAGGTTTATTAAGATCTAAAGCTTCTGGAGAACTTTTCTCACTGTGCTTAAACTGTTCACTTTGACTGTATAACAAAGCCCCGTAAGAAGTATGAATCGAGCGCTGATTTACCCTTAGGTTCAGCTCTTTTACTTTATCATCATCATCAAAATGAGTATATGCAGTAATGGCTTTGTGTGGGTTACTCATAACCACTGGCATTTCCAATAAACGTTTTGAAAAACGCACCATACCGCGAATCTGACTACCACCACCGGTTAAAATCACGCCACGTTGCAGATAGTCCATCAAACCTTCATCAGACAACTTTTGAAAAATAACTCGATAAAGTTCAATATAACGTGCTTCAATAATTTGCGATAATTGTAACATACTGATAGTGGATTCATCAGCCATACCCACTCTAGGTAACGTTTCAAAACGTGTGGGATCAACATCACGAGTATTAACTGTTCCTCTTTGAATTTTTAACTTCTCAGCTTCCATCATCGTAAGCCCTAACTCGGCCGAAATATCCATTGTGACCTTGTTGCCACCATCTGCAATACAATGAGTAAAAATTAGCTTATTTTCTCGATAAACACAAATGCTCGTCGTACTAGCACCTATATCGATTAGACAAACCCCTTGCTCACGCTCTTCAGGCATTAAGCTATATTCAGCGCTGGAAACCGCATCAAATAGAATATGATCAATACTTATATCACAGGCTTGAATTAACTTTTGGATATTCTGTCTACTCGCTACCGGCATCATCATTAAGTGATACATGACCGTAACTTTATTGGCATACATACCGATAGCATCATCAACCATTTGCTCTTTATTGTCTAAAAAGATGCCTTGCTGACAATGATGCATTAAGTAATGCGTATTTGGCAGAACACTGGACTTCGCCAAACTTAAAGCATTGACGATATGCTGAGTTTCAACCACACCTTGTTCTATGTCTACTGCTCCAAAACCATTGCCACTTAATAACTCAGGTGTCGATAAAGTTAACCAAACACTGTGAATACGACAATTAGCCATTTCTTCAGCTTGGATAATGGCTTGGCGAATAGAACTTTTTAAGCGATCAAAGTGTTTAATTTGACCTTGCTGAAAATCTTCAGTTGGCATCTCTCCCACGCCTTTAATGCGAATGTCTGTAGCTGAAACAACATTGGCCACAACCACATAAACTGCAGTAGCACTAAGATGAATAACGGCGAGAAGATTTTCAGATTTACTCATAAAGTTTAAAACATTTAGGTATATACTGTCAGGATTTATTAGTATAATAATATACTTTTTTATCCTAAATTAAACAGTAAGATTAGATTAGGGTTACAGTATAAATAGAGCTATGCGCCTATCCTTAGTCATATTAGCTAAAAAAATGGCCATACCTAATTTAGTTATGTCATAACTAATAAATTTAACTTTTAAAATATCAAATGAAACCGCTTCAAATTAATATTGATGCGGCCTTCAACTAAAGTGCAATATCATTTTCTATAGCACTTGCTTCATGGTCTAATGTATTAGAATTTTGTTGTACCACAGGCTGAGTGGACAATGTTTCACTTGTATCTGAAGGTTTAATTTGATTTGAAGAAATAGGAGCAGTATCTGTTTGTTGCTCCTTCCAATCAATCACAAACCCATTTTTATAGCGCAAATCCACGGATGCAATACTACTGCGTTTATCTGACAGCTTATTTTGTAACAACAGACTTAAATTCATAAGCTTTTGTGAGGTATGTTCATTGTCAACAATGATACGCATACCATTATCAAACTTAATTACCCAAGTCATTCGAGGCGTTAGTATTAAGTCTTGTACATGCATCTTTAGCGGAGCAAACCATTGGTTAACTTGTTGCATCTGATGCATAATAATCGTTGATTGATTGGCATCACCTTGTAACATTATCAGGCCAGATTGCCTTAGCTCAGATTCACTAACAGGTTTATAAACCTTTCCTTCAGCATCAATCAAATGTTCACTACCAAATCGGGCAATCGCTTCACGTGGTAAGGCAGTTATAACAATGCCTTCTCCCCATTTTCGCTCGATATCAACTTGACTAATCCAATCTTGCTGCATAGCACCATCTTTTAACTCAGGTAATACGGCAGTGAAAAAACTCCCTGCTTCTTTTTTACCCATAGCTTTATTTAAAGTTTCATACTGCGCAGCATCAAGGTTCTTGGAATTAATTACCACTTTAGCAGGTTGCGAGTTATAAATCCTATATGATACTAAAAAAAATATAGCAATAAATAAAACTACCGTAATGGTGATCCACGTTTTTGCAGATAGAAATTTACTTAGGTTCAACGCAGTTTTACTCACAGAAGTAGCCGTAGTATCCATTTTAGTGTAATAACTCTTAATTGTAACTTATTTGTTTAATAAGCGATAGCTGCAACCGTTAGCAAGCATGTATCAATATATAACAGAACCTTTAATTACTGTAATAATCGATATATGTATAAAGTATTAACATCGATAGTATTAATTCCAATAAATAATTTATTTACTATATTACATTACATCGGCTTTAAGCTTAGTTAAAGGATTTGCTTTATTAATTAGCCCATAAATGCCTATTATATTATCTATACTAGTTGTATCATTTACTGTTGCATTAAGCAAAGTCAGTATTTTAATGAGTAAAACATTATATGAATATCTTTAAATTAGATAACTATAAAATATAAAGATTATTTGCAGCCAATTCCTGTGATAACTGACCCACATTACCCGCACCTTGCGTAATTAATATGTCCCCAGCTTTAAGCACACGTTGCATTACCGGTGCTAATTCGGCTTTATCAATTACCACAGGTTCAACTTCACCACGCAAACGAATACTTCGTGCTAATGATTTGGTGTCAGCTCCCACAATAGGCGCTTCACCAGCACTATAAACGTCTAAAAGCATGAGTTCGTCTACTTGTGATAATACAGCTACGAAATCATCGTAGCAATCACGAGTTCGGGTATAACGATGCGGTTGAAACATCATTACCAGTCGGCGCTCGGGATAACTTTCACGAGCTGCTTTAATAGTGGCTGCAACTTCTACCGGATGATGACCATAATCATCAATTAATAATACATCACCATCTTCTTTTTTAACACAAGCTTGTTGCTCAAATCGGCGACCGACACCTGCGAATTTCTCTAAAGCACGTTTGATAGCATTGTCATCTACCCCTTCATCAGTCGCCATTGTAATTGCCGCCAAAGCATTAAGAACATTGTGTTGTCCTGGAATATTTAAAGTTAACTTTAGCGGCTCATGGTCTTTACGAAGTACCGTGAAGTGTGTTTTAGTCCCTTCGACGCGTACGTCTTCAGCACGGACATTATTATGCGCTTCAAATCCAAAAGTTAATACAGGACGACCTATGTCATCAATCATGCTATAGAGTTCTTTATCATCTCCACAAACCACCGCCAATCCATAAAACGGCATGTTCTGTAAAAACTGAATATAAGCTGCTTTTAATCTATCAAAACTATTGTCATAAGTTTCCATATGATCTTGGTCGATATTGGTAACGATAGCTGCCATCGGATGTAAAGTTAAAAAAGATGCGTCAGACTCATCAGCTTCTGCAATTAAATATCGACTCTCGCCTAATGATGCATTCTTACCAGAAGCATTTAACTTACCGCCAATGACGTAAGTAGGATCTAAACCTGCTTCAGTCATCATCATTGTTAATAGACTAGTGGTTGTGGTCTTACCATGGGCACCAGCAACTGCAATGCCATGACGATAACGCATTAATTCGCCCAACATATCAGCACGCCGTACTACTGGAAGCTGAGCTTTTAAAGCAGCTTGTATCTCTGGATTATTTCGATCTATGGCTGAAGATACTACGATAACATCGGCATTAGCAATGTTTTTTGAATCATGACCAATAAATACTTCAATGCCCAGACTTTGCAGACGCTTAGTCACTGCACTTTCTTTAATGTCTGAACCGCTTACTCCATAACCTTGGTTTTTCATCACTTCAGCGATACCGCACATTCCTGCTCCACCAACACCGATAAAGTGAATACACTTTATACGACGCATTTCAGGAATTTCAATCAATCTTTTTGGCAGGCGTGCTTTTAACATAAGGATCTCTTTATATATTCAGTAAAACAAATTTTGTGCTGTGTATTAACAGCAATTTATTCATGATTTTTTAAGCATTGACTTAATAAACAATTTATAGACAACTTAATAATAAATAACATAATTATAGACAACTTAACGAGTTATATTTAATCATCTATAACTAGTGACAATATTATCAGTTAAAGGTTGGTTTATAAAAACATTAAGCTTAAGGTTTAAAGTCATATTAATATGCTATTAAAAATTGGCTATTACTATTAGTCATTTAATGCTATAGATTAAAAACAAAGCTTACTGTTGTCATTTATTTGACTATTTCATTCCAAATAAAATTTGCCGTTTTAACAGTAGCATCTGGATTGGCCAAAGCTTTACCTTTTATAGCCATTTTTTTACATTTCTCTCTATCCAAATCAAGTAAAGTTTGCGACAAATATTCAGGGTTGAACTTATTTTGTGGAATCATATAGGCCGCATCTTCTATCGCTAAAGAACGTGCATTTGCCGTTTGATGGTCATCGACTGCATGAGGTAGTGGTACGAAAATAGCTGCTAAACCCACATTCTGGATTTCGGTGACTGTTAAAGCGCCAGCTCTACAAACTATGACATCCGCCCAGGCATAAGCATCTGCCATATCTTCAATGAAAGGATTAATCGTTACCTCATGAACCGCTCTGTTGACCGCTTGATAATAGGTTTGAGTGCTAGCTAAATTATTACGACCACATTGATGATACACTGTTATAGGTTTATCTAACTGCGCTAATGCAGCCGGCACAGTTTTATTTAAGGCTTCTGCACCTAAAGACCCTCCCACAACCAACAATTTCAATGGGCTAGTATCCTCAAGTT
This sequence comes from Psychrobacter sp., assembly GCF_018260395.1. GTDB lineage: Bacteria > Pseudomonadota > Gammaproteobacteria > Pseudomonadales > Moraxellaceae > Psychrobacter. The sequence goes on along the minus strand of NZ_JAGLBC010000040.1, from coordinate 10,629 downwards.
TATAACGTTCTTCAGGCGGAGCAATTTTGCAAATAGCATCACGTACAGGATTACCCACTGTTTCAAGCTTAGGGTTATCGCTACTCTCGCTATCGCCAAAAGTATTAGGAAAAGCCTGTAGCACTTTACTAGCTAACTTGGCCAAATAACGGTTACTCATACCAGCAATAGCGTTTTGTTCATGGATAATAAGTGGCGTTCCTGTCGATTTTGCTGCCAACCCACCAGGTGCACTCACATAGCCCCCAAATCCAACTACAACATCGATATTATTTCTTTTGATAATTCTAATGCTCGCTAGCATAGCTTGAGACAAGCTAACCGGCATTTTTAACATTCTGGTCACACCTTTACCGCGTAACCCTTGCATATCAATAGTATGAAAAGCATATCCGATTGGACGAACCAACTCATTTTCCATACCCTGCGGCGTACCTAGCCAGTGCACGACAGCACCTCGTTTAGTAAGCTCTTCTGCCACTGCTAGTGCTGGGAATACATGACCCCCTGTTCCTGCCGCCATCATTAAAACGTTCGGAGCTACAATTACTGCCTTAGTAGACAAGGTATTTTGAGGAGTAGGATTTAGGGTTGGGGTCTCAGACACAGCAAAATCTCCTAGGTTTTTATAAAACAAAGCTATGCTCTAATTAAAAAATCATAGCATTAAATGGGGGGCTAAGCGATGTCCTGCTTTTAGTTAAGGCGGTTATTGTACAACAAAATTTTAGGTTTTTACCAAATATATAATTATCATATTGTAGGTTTTTCACTGCTATCATCAAATAAAAATAAATAAAAAAACCAAGCAACGAGCGAGTCGCAGCTTGGCTTATATGACTTTAAAAAAGTTTCGTTAGGAAAAGTAAATATTCCTTTATTAAACGTTTTTCAAGTAACTTGATTAATGATTAACGTATAGAAGTATATCAAAAACAACCTACTTTCGACATAAATATAAATTCGAATATTTCTAAAATTGATTAGCGGCGTTTTAAAATACGAGTTTTTCCTAGTAATGAAATTCCTTTATAGCCACGTAATTTCAAAGTATTGCCGTTTAATTCAGCTTTACCAGAAAAGGTCATACCTGTTTCAGGCTCTATACCTTTACCACCAGCATATTTATTAGGGTTCTTAGGATCAGCTTTTAAATCCCACAATACAGTACCACCTATTAAAGGCTTGTTATTAAATTTACCTTTGCATGTATCACAGACTGACTTAGTCGCTGCACGAGGGTCTAATACTTGAACAATCTTTGCAGAAAGCTTACCATCATTATCGCTAAATTGAATAACTGCATCTGGACTACCATTGTCATTATAGGTCGTCCATTTAGTATTATTTAACTGATCCGCAGCACTGGCACTAAAACCGAAAGCTAAACCTGCAGTTAGTAAAAGTGATTTTGTTAAAGTATTCATAATACATCCTTGTATCAAATTAATTAAAATCAGTCAGAATTAAATATTCTACTGAGACTCCTAGTTAAGAATAGTTACTTAAAAAGTTAAGCCTTAAAACTTATATAACGTTCGCTACATTCGTTTAATGTAGCTCGCTTCCAATCAACTAATCAATCAAATAAGAATTCTATCTAATTAATCAGTTATAAGTCAAAACATAACCTATTCCGTTGTAGAATACTTTAACAAATAATTAACCGCTTTGTAATGAAATATTTAACTAAATTGTTACAATAACCTAACCAATGTTTGCTAATGTATTTCTAAATCCTTACTGAAAGTAGCATCTTGATTTTAGTAGCTTTTGTTTACTCTTTTTTCAATAGCATCAATCAAGTCAGCGGCTATGTCTGTACCACACTGATCATTGATTTCACGAATACAGGTAGGACTTGTGACATTGATTTCGGTAATACGTCCGCCAATTACATCTAAACCAACAAACATTAAGCCTTTTTCTTTAACAACAGGTGCTACTTTTTTTGCTACTGCCATCTCTTTTTCAGTTACAGGCATTGCCACACCCTGACCCCCAGCCGCCAAATTACCACGCGTTTCACCCTTGGTAGGAATACGTGCTAAGCAAAATGGAACAACCTCACCATCAACAATCAAAATGCGTTTGTCACCTTCTTTAATCTCAGGTAGAAAACGCTGCGCCATTATAGGTAAGGTTTCAAGTTCTGTAAGCATCTCAAGTGTGGCGCCAATATTAGGGCTTTCAGCGGTCAATCTAAATATACCTGTACCACCCATACCATCTAATGGTTTTACAATCACATCTTGTTGCTCAGTGATAAAATCGCGTATATGCGATTGCTTACTTGTAACGATAGTAGGACTCATTAGATCACTAAACCAAGTGGCAAAAAGCTTTTCATTGCAGTCGCGAATCGCTTGCGGGTCATTGACTACCAATACACCGACCTTTTTTGCGTGATCTAACATATAAGTACTGTACAAAAAACGCATATTAAAGGGTGGATCCTTTCGCATCAATACCACATCAAAATCTGTAATAGGTCGCGTGGTTTTTGGTGCTAAACTATAGAAATCTTTAGGATTACGGCGTACTGTTACCGATTGGGCATCGACGTTAAGTTGTCCTCTATCTAACCACAGGTCATGAATTTGACAATAACCCAAACTATGCCCACGTTCACTTGCAGCCCACATCATAGCCAACGTTGAATCTTTTTTATAATTTACGGTTTCAATCGGATCCATAACCACTAAAATGTTAAGTGGTTTATTACTTGATTGTTGAGTCATTATGATTTACTCCGCTTAGACTGCCTAAAGAACCTAAATTTTTATTTATAGTTATATTAAAGCTGCCAATCCGAAAATTGACAGCTATTGATTTAAAAAGAAAAGCTTATAACGAATATCAAGTTTTAAAGGCAACTTATAGCCTTTAACTAGTTTTTTTACTATAAAGCTGACTATTAAACAATCAATCAGATATTCATTCAATCAGATATTCATTCAATCAGATAATCATTCAAACAGAAGGTTAAACCCCATACTGTTCGCGATAATGTCGCATTTTAGCCAATTGAGTTGCTTCACCCTGCTTAGCAATATAATCGATGATATCGTCTATATTTACTAGAGCTTGAACGGGGACGTTTAGACTTTGTGCTAACTCTTGAATAGCAGACTGTTCATTTTGACCACGCTCTTTACGATCTAATGCCACAATAATGCCTGCTACTGTCGCGCCAGCAGCGTCAAGAATCTCTACCACTTCGCGCATTGCCGTACCAGCAGTAATCACATCATCTAATACCCAAACTGCTTTGCCACTAACATCAGCACCGACTAAGCTCCCCCCTTCACCATGATCTTTAGCTTCTTTACGGTTATAACCCCAACGTGCATTGATACCATGATTGTTCCACAAAGCTTGAGCAGTAGCAGCTACAAATGGAATACCTTTATATGCTGCTCCAAATATAACCAGCTCATCACTTTCAGAGTTTTTAACTTGTTTTGCTAAAGCTTGAGCATAGCCATTGGCCAATAAAGATAGGGTTTCTCCAGTTGCCAATAAACCGGCATTAAAGAAGTATGGACTAATACGACCCGACTTCAAAACGTACTCACCAAACTTTAAAACGTCATTAGATAAGGCCAGTTGAATAAAGTCACTACTACTAAATGTGTTAGATGAAGAAGAAACTGCCATGAATAAACCTCTAAAACCTATGAAAATTTATATGAACGTACTCGTTTAATAAAGGAGGGTATTATAGCCCTATTAAGACAGCTATGCAGGTAGAGATAATAATATTAGGACCAGCCATTAATATAATAACTGCTAATATTTGGATATCGAATAAATAAAGAAGAGCTTGAAGATACATTCATATATATAGGTTGTCCCAAATTTGAACTGGTCTCTCCTCTATTATTTGTAATAGAGGCCGAGCTGTGTTTGTGCGCATGCTCGATATCTAAACCCAAATAGCGGGCTGCCACCACCACATGACCTTCAAACAGTCTAATCTGACGGTATTGTTTTTCAAATTGAGGATGAGTATTACACTCACTTAAAACATAACTGCGCATGTGCTGACAAATTTGCTTTATCGTCAAACTGTAGTTGATAGATTCGCAGGTTTTACATTGCTTTAGAATATGTACCGCCACACTACAAGGCAAGATATCAGTAGTCAAACTATCTACTTCATTATCAAATCGTTCAGGATAAAGTATAGTCTCCCAACTTGGGGCAAATAAATCATTAATCATTTCAGGCATTGCTACAGATACGTCAGTTGAATCTTTATTACCATTTGAAAGAACATCTGAGTGCACTATGCTATTAGTATTAGTCTCTTTATCAAGGTTAGCCTCTATATTTGGGTTTAGCTTATTTTTAAATCCATACCGCGTTAAAGTGGGATACTTTGCACAGACTTGATAGATATCAGACATATCCAATAGAGTCATCTGTGTTAAAGGAGTTAAGAGCTTAGACTCACCATTAGCATACGGCTCAAAAAATTGATTTGGCAAATTAATTAACCCACCTAGCTGAAGCAAGTCTAAATGAGAAGCAAGCTCAGGCGAAGCAATTAAAGACCACATAGAAGCCTCTTCAGCGCTTTGTGGTTTAGCACAATCCCTATCCAAAGTGTTTAACAGCTTACCCAAAGTATATTGGTAACGAGGCGTAGGCTGAGGAATATCAGTCAAAGGACGATCAGGATTTACAGTAATGGTAGAAGCATTAAAATTAGGGTGCCTCATTCCCGCACACTTAATTTGATGCTGTAATAAAGACTGAGCCATTAAGTCTTCGTTATCATGGTTGTTAAAGCTGTCCGTTCGCAATTTACCCTCTTTGGCCTTAGGCATAATCAATATTTTAAACTATGATACGTGCTTTTTAATCAATCGTATATTGGGCATTTGAAAACCATATGTAATTAAAGATAAGAGATTTCACTATCTACTAGTATAAAAAAGCTTAATCCTCTACCTTTATTTAATAATGGCTAAGTAGTATTAGATAGATTGTAAAATGTATTGATAACCACTTTTCCAGTCTGGGAATTGTAACCAGTCTCTTGGGATATTGCTGTGTAAACGTTTTCCGGTCATAGTATGGTCATCATTGTGAGCAATAGGTGTTGAGCTATTCAACTGTGCTGCCAACCAAGTACTTAATTCTAAAGAGGTTACTGGTTGATAATCGGTAGCTAGATATACAGGTTTTAACTTATCTGACTGAGGTGATGTCAATACTTGAGCGATAATGTTTACCAAGTCACTGTCCATAATTCGATTGGTCCAACTGCAATTTGGCATGGGCTCTTTGTCTACTTCTTTCGCTTTACGCACTCGCATTAATCGCTTTTTGCCATATATGCCACTAGGTCTAATAATAACAGCCCGCGCGCTAAAGGCATGTTGCAATACCTGTTCTGCTTGTAATATATATTGGGATGCCTCACGCTCGGGTAGTTTAGGTGTTACTGTTTCATCTATCCATTCTCCATTGTCCTGTCCGTATACCCCAGTTGAAGAGATAAACACCACTTGTTTTAAGTGCGGTAGTTGGGGCTCTAGCTTGGCAAAATGCTGTGCAATACCCAAATAAGTATTTTTATAATTCGGTGCATCGTAGTTGTCAGGAGTAACTATGATGGCAATATGGGTAAAGGTTTTAACTTGATCAGCAGATAGTTTCAAGGCATCCGCTTGTAAAAACTCTGATCCATGTTGTAAATCGTAACACTGACGGTCTCCCCTTGCCAATCCAGTCACTTTTTTTTGTGATTTTGCTAAGCTATTGGTTACCTCAAGGCCTATATCGCCTTGGCCAATCACTAAATATGCATCCTCTACATCTAAAGAATCTTTAGAAGATGATAGGTTTTTATTAAAGTCTTCGATCATTATTTAGTCCTGAATTTATATCGTCTCATAGGCTTGTGAGTAACTGACTCAACATTGGCCTTATTTTATTTTAGGAATAATTAGGAAACCGTTTGGCATACGAAATACGCTAGTTGAGCGTTTAAAGATATTATGTGTCCTAAAAAGCTTAATCTTTTAGCCAATCAAGAGTTTGATTTATGACCCGTTTATCTGTTAATAGTGACAAATGTCCTATTCCATAAAAGATAGCTTTTCTATGCATCGGCACTTTTAAATCATGTGTTTCAATATGTTCCCCAAGGGCAGAACTGATACTTACTAGACCGTCACCAAGCAACTTACTTTCTTTAGAGTCGTCCTTTTTCTCGCTAAAAGTTGCTGCTAAAAAATAGGTATCGATATGCTCGGGTAACATTGTGATATAACGTTCATCATCTGGTAGTACGCTACGAGTTGTCAAGCTGTGCCAGTCTTCATCACGAACACTACCATGGCGTAAATCTATAATACCCGTGCTGCGTATATCGCCAAGCTTACTTAGCGAACCTGCAAAAGGTACTTTGCTGATGGTTTGTTGAACCGTATTTCCAATGCGCTCAAGTACTGCGCCATGATGGGGTGTTCCCAATGTAATTAGCTTTTTGGTTTTTGTCACCCATTCATATTGAGCTTGACCACCATAATAAAGCGCACTACGCGATACCAAACCACCCATACTATGACCGATTAAATTAATTTCACTGATATCAGTATAAGTTGTACTTAATTGATGTAATAACTCTGAGAATTCACGACCGTTGCTAGAGATGCGGCGCCCTGTATTATAGTTTAGATAAAATATATTGGTGTCAGGCTGATTCTTTTGAATAATTTGACCCAGGCTATTTTCATTATTGGGTAACCAATTTAAATAACCCATGCATAGACCATGTAAGATAATAGTCACTTTGCCAGATAGAGCCATATTCTTATTAACTTGATTAGAAACCGCCAGTAGTAACCCCTCACTGTTATAAAGCGATGTTGGTAAAGCCAGTGGGTTCTTATTAGTCTCTAGGTGATCCCCCATCACCCCATTTAACACATTAACCACCATGTTCAGACTATTAGGCAGGGGATGAGACTTATCATTGTTTGTAAAGTGATTATATTGATTTATCGCAACAGTCAAGCTACGCCCCACTAAAGAGGTGATGCCTCTAACTACTTTATAGACTCTGCTACTAATACCTTTATGCCAAAATCTTCCATATCTGTGGTTTAGTAAACCTAAAGGTCGAAGTAATATTTCTCGATGTATCGCCTCAACAATAGCTGTAGTTTCTATAACACCAATGGTAGTCAGTTGACTTATTCCTAATAAAAAGTCAGTTATCGATAGCGTTCCCGCTTTAACCCTCGATGGCTCTGAATAGGGCTGCTCGCTTTCTAGCGCTATCATATCCAAAGGTTTGTTAAGCTGATTCATAGTAATAACATCCTTGTAAGTTGACCCATACTAGTATGTCAGGCGACCTATTCCTATTTTAAAAAGTAATATATTGTTTGAGACCTACTTAAAGGACTTTTTTTAAATTTATGCCTATTTTAGAAGTATTTGACGTACGCTAATTGAATATCCTCTCGTCCATCTATATTGTCTTGCAACTCATAACTGCCTTTTAAGCGGATGGCATTGTTTTTATCAAAGTCATATTGAGCCCCTAGACTCAAGATAGGTTGCCAATAGCCACTTTTAATTTGATCATTAGTAGAGTCGCCATGGTACCAATAAGGCACCTGCACCTCACCTATCAAACGAGCATTGGGACTAAACTGGTAACGACATCCTATATTAACCCCAGCGCCAACTCGATAACCTTTACTAAGTCCTTTACCCACTTGCCCCAGACCAGTCCCTAAAGCATAGCAAAGTTGAGGCGGTAACTGACCAGAACCAGCATCCGGCTTTCCAAACGCAACGGAGATTCCTTTTTCATAACCAAAGCTTCCCACCAAATGGTCATTATCTAGACCCCCATTACCAGTGTTATGATTCATCTGTGAGCCGTCTTTTACCTTAATAGCTTGAAGATTAATGCCCCAGCTGGATAATAATGAGTCGCCTTTTCGAGCGGTATTTATGGGATTAAATGAGCGACCTCGTAACAGGGCTAATTCTTGCAACTCTACGCTATCATGATTGCCAGTATTCTTATCAGTATCCTTATAGACCCTAAGCGCAACTGAGCCTACCTCCAAATGATAGTTTTGCGGGAAGCCACTCGAGCGATCTAAAGGACCATTAAAGCCACCACGATAAGCCAAACTTACATAACCTGTATCATCTTCAGAACCTGCCCCAATCATTACCCGTTGAAGAGAGTGGGCATTTAAAGCATTGTTATCAACTGGCCTTAAATGAGTAGGTATTAAATTATGGTTGGCATCAATACTACTACTTGGTAAGTCCGACATTTGTGGGTTATTGAGCTTAGCTTGGGCTAAGGTCGCATCTGCTGGAGAATAATTTTCGCTATTGATGAGCCCCTCTTTATATAATAAACGAACCACATCAGACGGCACCACTGCTAATGTAAACTGATCTAACAAATTGCCCTCAGGACGTACAACATCAATATATCGCAAAATTTCTGAAGCGCAGTTATCCAGTGTAAGATAATATGGCAACTGCAAATCTTTTGTCTCATACACATGACGCATAATTTGCTGAATTTCTGCGTCTGTTAAATTAAGAGTATAGGTCCAGACATCTCGATTATCTTGTTGTAGGTATTCAGCTAATTTTTTTGGATAAGGTTCGATAGTGATGTCATTTGGGTAGCCACCTACTATAGAATTTATGGCGTATTTAATAAATGGATCATCTGGGTTTCCCGCCACTGTATCATTTAACGCATACGCTTTGTCGATTGCTCTAGGATTTACAAGACTAGCTTTTGAATCTATAAGCATTAAGGTGTGGCCAAAGGCTGAAACTGCTCGGTTAGGATATTCTTCAGCAAAGACTACCGATAATCGCTTAGGGTCTAGCTTCTGAAACCAAGCATCGAAATCTGGACACTTTTGTTCACCTTGCGCTAGTCCTAACTGCTCTTTTAACCAATGAGTACGTGCAGGAAAGCGACAAGATACACTATTATTTCCGTTGGTTTCTTCAGTCACCATAGCAGTGATAAAAGCTTCTAGCTCTATCTTAGGGTTTGTTTTTCCTTCATCGCTTATAAAAAAGTCAGACGTTTGAATTTTACTTTTATAAGCTATATCTTTAGTTGAGCTTTTTGTAGCTGATTTAGTCTCTGGTTGATAATAATAAAGTCTTAGCCATGTAGGGTGCTCGCTGAGTTTCTTTTGCTTAGCAAGTTCATTTAACCGCTTAGACAATTCAGAGGCTTGGTGAAGGTCATTAACAGCCGAGTCTATTACCATTTGGGAATCTTTATACGAGCTAACTTGGCTGTCTGTGCTATCTGGGCTATTTAGCTTCTGAGGCTGGGCAAAAGTTGGCATAGAGAGTATCAAGCTTGATAGCGCACCCATAGATAATAGCAAGGTTTTCTTATATATAAGCCGCTTATTAGCTTTTACAGATGACATTCTTGAAAACTTTGCATAAGTCTTTAAAGATGACTTGGAGGATGACCAAACAACTGATTTATCAATTAACATAATTTAGCCTATTAGCTTACTTGCATTAGTTATTATTATTAATCATTCGTTATCATTACTAATAATTATCAGAACACCCAGTACAATCTTCAAATTTGGAATATTAAACTTAAAATTAAATCATTATTTCTTATTATTGTTCATGCAAAATGTAATCCGATATCGCAACCCGTAGTGCATACTTTATAAATAATGATACCATGCCCCTTTTACAAAGCCATTAAATAAGCTATAAAATATTGCCATTTAATACTGATATTTAATACTGATATTTAATACCGCCACTATTTAAACCAGTTTACCGCCTAGCTTTTAAAATGATGGCTTGTTTATTCACAGATCTTATTAACTTGGTTATTCGCCGCTTACCATTATGAAAAAACCTCTTTTTGCTACTAAATCCGCCAAATCTCTATCCCCAATGCAAATTCATCAAGGTCGCTTGACACAAGCAAACTGGATGGCATCTTCCAATTTTAATGCCCGTCCTGAAGGCACGGATATTAGTCTTATTGTGATTCATAATATAAGCCTACCACCAGATCAGTTTAAAAAAACGGACGTTAACGGTCTACACTATGTCAAAGCTTTTTTTACCAATTCCCTAGACTGGGAGGCACATCCTTATTTTAAAACGATCGAAGGGATGCAAGTTTCGACCCATTTATTTATAGAGCGCAGTGGTGAGATAACACAGTTTGTGAACTTTGAAGACCGTGCTTGGCATGCAGGTCGTTCAAGCTATCTAGGTAAGACTGAATGTAATGATTATAGTATTGGTATTGAGCTTGAAGGTTCAGACAATCAGCCTTTTACTAAAGAACAATATATGGCTTTAGCAAGTGCTATTGCTGCAATTTATAAGGCTTATCCTAAAACGCACCGTCATCTGATCGGTCATAGTGACATTGCTCCTGGACGCAAAACAGATCCAGGCAAGTATTTTGAATGGAATAAATTACGCGATCTAGTTGGCCAAAGGAATACCTAATCCTTATCACAATATTTTAATGATTTAATGCTTTTATATATTTCATTAAGTGTTACTTTCCATAACATTTTCACTGGTCGATATAAATATCTTATCTAGATAGTGCTA
>NZ_JAGLBC010000220.1 GCF_018260395.1 Psychrobacter sp. | reverse complement strand
TATGATTAAAATAAAATTATCAAATTATCACCCTATTTATTAGACATACGCATAAAGATGAAGCATCAAAAAATCAAAATTGATTTCATTGTTTATTTTTTAGAGGACATTAAATAGTTGATGCTAGACAAATCATTTAAAAATTGATTTTTAATGCTTTACCCCTTTAAACGCCTGCTCCACAAGTGATACTCTTTTGCTTTTGATCAAAGACTAAGCTTAGGTATCCTCCATTTTCTACTTCATAACCGCTTTTATCATTTTTGACAACTTTAGCTTCATCTTTATTAATTTTCGGTAACTTGAATTGCGGACGTAGCGTTGTAAATTTAGCGTCTTTAAAATAAAGTTTTAAGTAATTCCACTCATAACCCTGAAGATATTCAATTTTTAGCAACGGTAGACCAAAGGCAGTAGAGTTCTTTAAGGTATACGTCATATAAACTCCCCCGTCTTCAATATTAGGATTACCCTTTACCTTTTTAGTGGCAATTGAAGATTTATAAACGGCAGGTAGTTTTTTAGTAGGATTACCAAATTCGCACCCAGATAACATCGATTTCAAATATGGAGTCCAATTAGTTGCTGCATTAGCAACTGATGTTTGTACTAATAAAAAGGTACCCAAAATGAAGAACATTTTTTTCATAAGTATTTACTCTTATATATTGTCCAGTTTAAGGATGTCATTAACTCAGAACATACCTTGATAAAAGGACTAAAGTTAAATGGAATATTTATTAAATTTAAATATATAAAGTGCAATATCGAATGTCAGGTGAAAAAGACTAGACGCGCTAGCATACAAGTTTATATTCACCGACCAAAGTGAGATTTTAACCATGAGCTATACACAACTAAGCCTAAGTTAACGATATCAGATAAATGCGTTGAAGTCAGCAAATCACAACAACAAATTTATAGCTAACCAACTGAACAGTAGTCCATGCACCATATCACGAAAGCTTAGGCGCAATAAAAGTCTACGAGGATATCGGGCCAACCAGGCTCTTGAAAGAGTGCTAACTAAACGGGCTAACAATGCTTATAGCATCATAATTAACCTATGGAATTGGGTTATTCTAAATATCTAAGAAGGATGTCGCTTAATTATTCTATCAGAGGGAATATTTCTCTTGTTCAAGTTTCTGTTATGACAAAAAAACTTAAGCTGCACTCGGCGGGCTAAACAAAACCTTCAACTTATTTTTAATACCTTTAGCGCGGAAAAATCGTTGCCACATGCGATAGAAAACATCAAATATTAGCTTGAAAATATTGTCATGGCTCGCTTCACCCACTGCGCCATACTTCACTGGATTATTAATGGTATCTTCTTCCACGTAAGTACCGAACCAACGATCAAATAGAATGATAACTCCACCGTAGTTTTGGTCAATATACTCCGCATTAGCGCCATGGTGAGCACGATGATTAGAAGGGGTATCAAAAATATACTCTACCCATTTAGGAAATTTACCGACCGTTTCAGTATGGATAAAGAATTGATAGATCAGATCGAGTGCATAGAAGAAAAACACCCAAACAGGATGAACACCAAGCATCATAAGCGGTATAAAGAATAACCACCAGCCAGTGACTGAATACAATAAACTCTGCCTCATAGCAGTAGATAAATTCATCTTATCATCAGAATGATGCAGCACATGCGCTGACCAGAACCAGTTGACCCTGTGTGAAGCACGATGGAACCAGTAATAGCTGAATTCAACAGCAATGAATATGGGAATAACCGTTAGCCAGGTTACTTCAATCGTGAAAAGACGATATTGATATAGCCACAGACAAATTGGTAATACAATTAACGCTTGTATAATTAGCTCAAACGTTAAATAAGAACCGCCTAAGCTAAAATTAGTAATGGTTCTTTTTAAGCTAAATGAATCACCGTTCCCACGCTTAAACTGATAAAACCATTCAGCCAAAAAAAGTAAAAAAAAGGGCACGCCCATCAAAGGCAATAACCATTCCTGCCAATGCGAAGGTAAAACATTCCCTAACAACGATTGCAAAGATTCAGGAGCAATCTGCAAAATAGTCTGATTTAAAACGTCTTTGTAGCCGTCTAAGGCTTGACCGTATTCACCTATATTTATTAGCTTATTATTGATACCTTCCATGGAAACCATACCGAGTTGTGGTCTTATAATTTTTTTATTATATACATTCCCACCACTTAAATCTGAGATTTGTATATTTAATGAAAATGAATTTTATAACTATAAGTCTTCATTAAGGATAAGATATGTTA
>NZ_JAGLBC010000039.1 GCF_018260395.1 Psychrobacter sp. | reverse complement strand
TAAGATTTAAACCTATTGTAAAGCTACTTATAATGACCACTTTTTCACTTACTATCAAAGAAATACTTTCAACCTCATCGACTGCTCAAAACAGTTTACCCTTGCCATTGGTGGATCCTATTAAGGTTGAAGGTAATGTCAATCGAAAGCATTTATACCACGAGATACAGAATTTTAATATTACATCCGATGTCAATGGCTTTGATACATCAGAGCAAACCCATTCGTTTTTAGAATTTGAAATAGGCATTGATGAAGTAGGGCGTGGGCCTTTGTATGGCAGTGTAGTAATTTCGGGCGCTATTTTGCCCAATAAATGGTCGGCTTTAATAGAGCATAACCCTTTGCAAGATACACCACTGTCTGTGCTAACTGATTCAAAGAAGCTGAGCGAATTGAAGCGTGAAAGCCTATATGAGCCTATTAAACAACAAGCAATTGCCTATGCAACTGTAGAAATTCCAGCTGCTGTGATAGATGATGTCAATATTTTGCAAGCCACAATGCTTGGGATGAGAGTGGCAGGCGAGCAGCTTATGATACATACCTTTAACGCCATTCAATATAGTTTAAAGAATGCGACCATGCCAGCCATAAGCTTTAAATTATTAATAGACGGTAATAAACTGCCAGATTTAGATTGGCAGTTGCTACAACGTCATGGTATTGGTAATTATAGTGGCTCAACCTGTTTAGTAAATAGGGAAGCTTGGGTCAAAGGTGATGCTCGTCATACTGCCATAGCTGCTGCGAGTGTATTGGCTAAAGTTAGTCGTGACAGACAGATTATCTCTGATAGTGTCATTTATCCTGGTTATGGTCTAGAGAGTCATAAGGGTTACCCCACCAAAGCACATATCGAAGCCATTCAAAAATTGGGAGTGTTACCGCAACATAGACGTAGCTTTAAGCCGGTAAAGCTAGCTTTGATGATAATTTAGTAACGATGACAAATCAGTAGCAATGAGTTGTTAAATTCAAGTGTTGGCAGATTTGAATTTGTCAGACTTTCATATTATAAGACTTTAATAATGACATCAATAATGACATCTGCCATAAAGTAGCTAATCTAAATTAGTGATTCTATTTTACTTTATTGTTGCTTCTTATCAATAGGGTGCTGTTTTAAGTGTTGATGCAAGATCTTACGTAAGGTTAAAACGGCTTCGGGTGTATCTTGAATTCCATGGCCACCCTTGATTATGGTTTCACTGGCTGCACCTTCTAAATGAGAGCTTTTATAAGGTACAATGCCGTCAGATAGCGTAGCAGGACTAACTACTTGAGCCATATCATCAGTTATGTCAGCAATTTTATCAGCAGCATTATTGTTGGTATCAGCATTATTTTTACCACTTTTAGAGGATTCAGCAGAATTATCTTCTGTAGTACCTCCTAAATTTGTACTACTAATTCCCGCTTTAAGAATCTGAGGTGATGCTTGGTCAGCCAAGACTGTATCTGGCGTAGTAGTTAATTTTAAACGCAATAATCCTTGATAAAGATCTGAGTCTCTATTGGCAATTATAGAATGATAGGTTACGTCATCAGCTATTTTTAAATCAGCAGTTAATTTCATAAATGAGGACTTATCACTCAATTGGCTGGCACCATTTTGAAAATAAAGTGCACCAAGTGGATTACTTGCTAGTTCACCCTCTGTAGCAATACTAGCTAAATTACCAGTAATAGTTTGAATAAAACCAAGCGGAAGATGAATAACCCGCCTTAATAATTGGGTAAACCAGCGGTCTGCGAAATCAGTGCCTCTAAAGGGGGCAGAAATAAATACAGCGGTATCAACACTTTTCAGTTTTTTTAACTGTAACCTATTTAATAAGTTTTCTTTGCCTAACTGATCATTAACCAGTTTACTGAGTCGAACTGTATTTTCTTCTTGCGACAATCGATTGAAGTTATCGCGCAGATTCTCATTGGACACCAACATTCGCCCAATAACTGCCCCCATGCTGTGGCCAATTAATACTGAGTCATGGCTAGCTATGTGCTGTGAATTAGGGTCGTTAATCTTATAAGCGGTTTCGATCAGTTCTTGAATTCTATAGCGATTTTCTAATATTGGAATATTCGTTGGATAGAAAATTTGCCACACTTGATAATTATCACGCAACTCTTTGTCATTTGAAATATCATTGGTAATACTAATCCAAGTCGCCGGACTAGAAGCTAGACCATGCAACATGATGATAATGCGTTTATTGGGGTCATAAGGTTCAAGCATAAACAACTGAGGCAATACAAGACTTTGCTGCTTGGCTAATAGGCTAAAGTAGCCAACATTATCAAGTTGGTTTTCGGCCAACCACATACCATAGCTTGCTGAAAAGTTCGCCGCAAGGTAAAAAGGTTTTCCTAGGATATCTATTGTCTCGGTATAATGTGGATTATATAGTTTGATATCGTATTTATTGCTGGCCAATACATCTTTTAGAGTATCACCTTCTGGAAGCACCACACCTGTTAAAAGCAGATTTCCCGTTTGATGAATTCTATCAACTGGGTTTTTTGAGTTAAGCTGTTTATTGGCTGTTCCAATTAAGGTTTTTATTGAAGTATCAAGACGATTATCTAATAGAGTAACGTAGCTAATACCAACCCCTTCGCGCTCACTTATTGTGTTAAGCCCCGAAAAACTTAAGTCATGACTGGCGTACAGTTTGTCTATACTGTTATTGTGAGTTTTAGTATTTTGTAAATATTCAGGATCATTTGGTAGGTAGATATCAATAGAGGTATCAGCATTTTTATTTAAAATGGTGGTTTGTAATTCAAGTGCTTTTTTTTGCACCTCTGTGGTTGCGGCTTCGTTTTTTGACGTTTTATTTGATTGTAGATAATCATTTTGGTCAATGGGAGGGAAGGTGAAATTTAGTACCTTTACTAGATCTCCATTCTTTATACCGTTTATAGTATTGGCTTGTATAGTATTGGCTTGATCCAACTCATTGGCTTTCGATGAACTGCTATCACTAACCAATTGTGGACTTATATAGGAGGTTATTTTACTTGATTGATTAGTATCATCTTTAAGATCATAAAGTTGTTTTATTAGTGCATCCGAAGCTGTGTTATAAATATCTTGAGTTTGGATATCTAAATTGGTAGGTAGATTATTGGGTTTGGTGGGCACTTCACTATCGGATTGAGTATTCGGGTTTAGCTGAGCATAAAACAAATAACCGTAACTGTTTTTTATGGCATTTAATAGATTATCTCGATATGCTGTATTGCATTGTTTCAGATAGTTAAAAAACTCGCTACGTTGCTGAGCGGTCTTAGGCGCATTGGTATAATAAGGATCTATTGGAGGTCGATCAATTCTTTTGACACAACTTTCAGAATCAGCAATAGATTTCGCTTTAGCCATATGAATCTCTGCTAATAAAGCAAGATGCTCTTTACTATTCTTATTTATGAATCCTTTATCAACCCTATTAAGACATTTATCAAAATCATTTAGGCACTCATCTGCAGGCATGCCCATAGAAATCAGCAATGACGAACTTTTATTGCTTAACCTGCTACTGGTGACAATATTGTCTCGATTATTAACGATGGTTTGACCAGAGTTTTTTTGGTCAACAGAAACTGTGCTACAAGACGCAGTTATTAAGAGACTTGAAGCTATAGCTATACAAGAAGTCAGCTTTAATAATTTTAGGTTATTATGCATGAATATGTCCGAAACCAAAGACTTATAGACATATATAAAGGTTATGCCATAAGAATGAATTATGGAACTAAATACTTATTATTGGAATGATATAATTAATAATACTCTATTATTAACCAATTAGTATGACAATTGCGAAGTAAACTGATGCAGATAACTTATATAGAAATATAAGCAAAAGTAAAATCTAAAACCATAAAGCCACAATTAAGTGGCTTCATGAGTTTTTTATAAGTAGTTTCTAATCTCATTCTAATCATAAGACAACATAATTAAATGAGGATGATGAAAATTAATCACCACTCTATTTTTTTGGAACCGGAATGTCCCAAATGTAGTATTTTCCAGCATCAATAATTTCGATTTGCTTAGCAATAGTCGTGTCACTTGGATACTTTTGCTGCAGTGTTTTTAAGCGAGACAAGGCAGCTGAACGTTTGTCATTTAATAAATCAGACTGGGCCAAACTTTGTTCTGCTTCTCTATAATTCTGTGATGCTGCTTTTAACAAGTATTTTTGACCTTCTTTAAAGCCGCCACCTTCAGTTAGCATCATGCCATAAATGAAGTTTGCTTCCGCACTATTTGGCTGTCTATCAATGGCTTTAGCTACAAAAGTACTGCCACGGATGGCATAGTCAGACCCTAAGTCTAAGTTACGTGCCATACCATTTAACTTAGCAGCTCTTAATAGAACATCATATGAAGCATCTTGGTTTTCAGCAAATGGACGAAGCCATTGTTCTAATTCTTTAAGCTTTTCTTTTGCATAGTAAAGATCAGATTTACTATTGAAGTTTGGTGGATAATGACGAGCATGAGGACTGATTTCGTCAATAAAGTCATCTAATAGACTTACGTCTAATAAGTCATTCGGATTATTACGAGTTTTAGGTATTAATACAGTTGGGATGTAATTTAAGTTAGATACAGTTACTGTAGGAGTTGGTATACCAGATAGGTTATTAGTAGTAATGTCTATTGAATTAATTAAAGAATCAGTTTTTAATTCATTGGCATCATATTTAACTTTGAATACTTTACCGCCGGTGGTGTCTGCATTAATAGCAGCATTGGTGTCAGTATTATCTGATATTACAGCAGTGGTAGGGCCTGAAGTTGAGCCTGAACTAGTGCTTGAAGTTGGTAGTGATTCACAGCCTGTCGCTACTAAGCTGACCAATAAAGCACTTGAAAAAAGTTTCGCCGAAACCGATTTATTCATTATTAGGTCCTTATAAATAATCGTAATTAATGATGGGGGATATTCATCCAAAATAGATAACCAGTACAAAATTTTTAATAGGTAAGTATAGCTAATACAACAATATAAATTGAACTTGACGGGTTTTTAGATACAATAAGAGCCATAACATATCAATTTTATACTCATCAATAAAGAGGGCTGTTGTAAATTTAACTTATAAAAAAGCATTGTATGAAAGTATATAATTTTTAAACGATTTAAATTTTAAAATATTAAAGTCAATAGCTATGTTTAAGGCTATTAACTATAGCTTATGCTCATATTTTTATTTAAAAGTTATAAATGATATGCCAAGCTTTTCATACGATTGGCCATCCAACGCATAGATACCCTAACAGGTGCTGACAATGCGTGTCCGCCATGGTTAAGCGCCGTCTCACGATGTTGAAGTTCTTCAAGATTCATTTGTGTTAATATTTCTTTACTTCGTATGTCTTGCTGTGGCAATGAATGAATATGGTCCTGCAAATGTTCACTAACCTGTGCTTCTGTCTCAGCAACGAACCCTAAGCTGAACTCGTCAGAAATAATACCTGCAATAGCACCTAAACCAAAAGAAAGGCCATACCAAATGGGTGTAAAAACACTAGGGTGGCTGCCTAATTCATCAAGACGAGTTTCACACCATACCAAATGATCAATTTCTTCATCCGCAGAGTGTTGCATAGCCTGTTTAACTTGTACATCTTTGGCTGTAAAAGCTTGACCATGATACAAACCTTGCGCACATACCTCTCCAGTATGATTAATACGCATAAGCCCCGCCACATGGCGAGACTCGTTGATAGATAGTTCGGGTATTTTGTCAGAGCTAACAGGTAAAGGGCGTGCAGTCTGATTAGAATGTGGAATTATAGATCGCAAACTGCTATCAAAGCCGACAATAGCACGGTCAATAAAACTTAAATTTTTAGACATAACTGACCTTTATGTTTTTTGATATTTATTTATATTGTTAATGATAAAATTATAGATGATTAAAACTGTAGCCAAATTATTTAAGATCTACTGTAGCCCCGCCTTCAATATTTGCAAAGACTTCAAGAACGTCCCAGTTGGTCAAGCGTACACAACCTGCAGAAGCTTGGCGGCTAATACCTTCTGGAATTGGAGAGCCATGAATACCATATGACGGTTTGGATAATCCCATCCACACTACACCAACTGGATTATTTGGTCCCGGAGGTAGCATGAATATTTGTTTTTTGTCGCCATTTGACACAGTAGACTTGTACCAAGGCATTTTAACTTTATTAACAATTTTATAGCTACCAGTTGGAGAAGGGGTTGTAGTACTGCCAACAGTGGTTGGATAGGTAGCAACAAGCTTATCTCCATTGTAAGCGTATAAAGTTCTAGCAGCTTTATCGGCTACAACATGGTTAATACTATTCTTTAGTGGGTCACCTACGTTTAGTACTGTTAAAACTTCACCTTCAGAGAAGGTCTTGCCTTTATTCAGTTTTTCAAGATAGCGCACATCCATATGGAAGCGTTCACCTAACATCTCTTTAATATTTTGGTAGTATAACCCTTTCATTTTGGATTTGGCTTCTGAACCTGAGGGTGTCGGTGCAAAATTTGTATTCACATCGTCTTGGGTTAAGGTGTACTGAACCAATACAGGTTGATTTGGATTTATATTTTTAATTAAAGCATTCCAAGTAGCTGTGTCCATTTTACCTGTGCTAGGTAAGCCTTTCATTGTTTGGAAGTTAGCCAACGCCTTGGTGCTGTTCATACCCCAGCCACCATCAACAGGACCCGGTGAAGCATGGTTCCAGTCTAGTAATGCTTGCATTTTTACCGACATTGCGGTGTTTTTTCGCATATTAGGGGTCCAAACCGCGCCGTTTACTGCACGAGCGTAGTTCGAAAGATTGGTCGTTTTGTATATCTTTCCGTCTTTGTTCTCGATACTCTTAATCGAATCTTCATCAATAATAGACGTGGGTGCTGTAACTACCTCACCCTCTACAACATCATTATTGGTCTGTTCGGCTATTTCATGGTTTACTTCATTTTGAATAGCGATATCTTCTGCATCATCGCTTGACAATTCAGCCTTTTCATCAGCTATCTTTGCTTTTTGCAAAGCATCTTGATGTTTTTGATTATTAGCATCATTGATTAGTTGCTGTAGACTATCTACAGGTTTGGCTTGGTCTTTGGCACTGGTAACCGCAAATGCAGAGCCACTAAAGGCAAATAAAGTAGCAGCTATAGTAGCAACAAGAAATGTTGGAGCGAATTTAGTAGCAGCTTGGGAAGTTGTAGGTTTCACATACATAGTCATACAAGTATTCACAATAAAAAAAAGGTGTAGCTATTATGCGACGAAAAGTTGCTAGTGGCAAATATTAACCACAAAATTGAAAGTAACCGTAACAATTGAGCTATCTTATAGCTGATACAACCAAATGCCTAAAGTTATTAAGCAAATGTCTAAAGTTATAAACCTAAATAAAGAGTATATGATAGCGAATAAAAATATGATTTAAATGTATAATCAACATAATAAAGTCACTAAAACTAATTTAATTTTTGATTAAAATTTCATATAGAATGAGTCACTAGAAGTTTTAGAATACTATAAAACACAGTAACATAACTTAGTAATTGAAATAGCAGATTAAATATGTCAATAGATAATTCAAGCTTCGACCAAGCAATGAATACCAATGCCGCTTTATCTTCCCTTGATGCTCAAGCTTTACTCGCTCAAATACAAGGCTCTGAAGAGCAAGGCTCTGAAATACAAGGTATAGAGGATGATTTATTACAGAATTCATTAAATGGACAGTTCGATGTCTTAACTAAAGATTGCGAAGAAGCAGCAGACAGCTTATATACCATTCGAGATTTTATCCGTTTTTGTGTTACTCAGTTACGTAATTACGAGGTCGTTGTGGCGCAAGGAACGAATGACGTCTTTGCTGAAGCTGCTGCCATTGTATTACATACCTTGTCTTTGGATTGGTCGGCAGATGAACAGATTCTAGACTGCCGCTTAACGCCATCTGAGAAGGGTGAAGTAATGTCCTTATTACAGTCGCGAATTGTTTACCGAAAGCCGCTAAGCTATCTGGTTAACTTGGCTTATTTCTGCGACTTACCATTTTATGTTGATGAACGTGTACTTATTCCCAGATCCCCTATTGCTGAGCTGATTCGGCAACAGTTTTATCCCTACTTTCAAACCAATGAATATGCTCAGCCTTTAGGAGCAGATTCTACGCCAGATATGCCTTCGTTTTATTTACATGGGCTAGAAAACAAACAGCTATATCAGCCCGAACGTATTCTAGACTTATGTACAGGGTCAGGGTGTATCGCAGTTGCAGTTGCCAGCAGATTTAAAGATGCTTTAGTTGATGCGGCAGACATAGATACCTCAGCATTAGAAGTAGCAGCCGTTAACGTTGAGCATCATGGTATGGAGCACCAGTTAAATCTTATTGAGTCTGATTTATTTGATAAGATTCCAGCGGAAAATCAGTACGAACTAATTGTTACCAATCCGCCCTATGTAGATGCCGCAGCAATGGCAGAATTACCCCCTGAATTTATTCATGAACCTGAACATGCCTTAGCAGCGGGTCAAGATGGTTTAGACCTTGTACACAAAATTCTGAATGAAGCGGCAGATTATTTATCACCAGAAGGTCTATTGGTGTGTGAAGTAGGGGACAGCGACTGGGCATTACGTCAAGCGTATCCCGATATCCAATTTAGCTGGTTAACTTTCGCTCGAGGCGGGAATGGTATTTTTGCTATTGATCGCGAAGAATTGGTAAATAATCGTCACTTGTTTGCAACTCAAGTGGCGCAGTTGCAATCTTAAAAACAGCAATTTTTAAAACAGTAATCTTCAAAACAGTAATCAGGGTTAAGCAAATGATTAAGCCTTTTATCTGCAATTAATTAAGATTAGTTTTGATATGATATAAATGGATTCAAATAAGCAATATTGATTAACTACAATAAAAATGAGCATGAGTTATGGCAGGAAATAGTATTGGACAGGTATTTAGGGTCACGACATGTGGAGAGTCTCACGGAGAAGGACTAATGGCCATAGTAGATGGCATTCCTCCAGGAATGGCGTTGACTAGTGCGGATTTACAACTAGATTTAGACCGTCGTAAGCCCGGTACCTCCAAATTTGCCACCCAGCGCCGTGAGCCTGATGAGGTGGAGATAATTTCTGGCGTTTTTGAAGGCAAGACGACCGGTACTTCTATAGGTCTATTAATTCGTAATACCAATCAAAAATCTAAAGATTATAGTGAGATCAAAGATACCTTTCGTCCTGGTCATGCCGATTATACGTATAGCATGAAGTATGGCTTCCGCGACTATAGAGGTGGTGGTCGCTCTTCTGCTCGTGAAACAGCCATGCGAGTAGCAGCTGGTGCGATTGCAAAAAAATATTTACAACAGCGATTGGGTATAACCATTCATGGTCATGTGGTTCAAATGGGCAGTGAATGTACTACCTCTCAAGACCCTAGTAGCATTAATTGGCAGTTTGTTAATAGCAATCCATTCTTTTGTGCTGATGCCGATGCTATTCCGAGATTTGAATCTTTAATTGAGCGTTTAAGAAGAGAAGGTACCAGCTGTGGGGCTAAGCTTGAAGTTATCGCTTCAGGCGTGCCTGTTGGATTAGGTGAACCAGTTTTTGATCGATTAGATGCTGATATTGCTCATGCCATGATGAGTATCAATGCGGTAAAAGGCGTTGAGATTGGTGATGGCATGAGCGTTGCTGAACAGTTTGGACATACGTCTCGCGATGAGTTAACCCCAGAGGGTTTTACCGCCAACCATTCAGGTGGTATTTTAGGCGGTATTTCATCGGGTCAAGATATCAAGGTGAGTATCGCCCTTAAACCAACCTCAAGTATCACTACGCCGGGTAAAAGTATTGATGTTGACGGCAACTCAATAGACATGTTAACCAAGGGTCGTCATGACCCATGTGTTGGAGTTCGAGCTACGCCTATTGCGGAAGCTATGCTAGCTATAGTGTTGCTAGACCACTATTTACGTCATCGTGGTCAAAATGCGGATGTGAAACCACCAGTTTCTGCGATTGCATAATTAAAAGCTTATAACTTAATCTATATTTAGCCTTTAACTTCATTAGTTGTTTGTTCTAATTGATAAATCCACTGCTGATATTGAATGTAGTGGATTTAAATATAAAGATTCAATTAATTAATAAGACGTATCAAAGTGCCATAATAATAAGTTTCTTTGAGTTTAAACTTCTTAAAATTCTCAGCTATTACTAGCTATAAAAAAGAGCATTTAACAATAAAACAGAGCACAAATAAAAATTTAATTTATTAATACTTTTTATGATAGTTAACGAATCAATTTATTGAGGATGTTATGACTGAATCAAATAACGACAATAATTTAGAAACCCATTCACAGTATGAACAAGGTAGTGCTCAATCGGCTAAGGTGACTGATGAACAAGTCATAAATTGGATTAAATCACGTCGTAGCATTGGCAACCTAACCATACCTGCTCCAAAGCATCATCAAGTTGAGGCAGCCATTGAGTGTGCTATGACAGCGCCTGACCATAAAAAGTTACAACCTTGGCGCTTTATCGTTACAGAAGGTCAACAAAGACATGCTTTTGGCAGGGCCTTATTAGCAGCAGCTCAAGCTAAGGCAGTGCTTGAAGGCACAGATCTTGATGAGCGTACGGCAGATAAAACTTTAAAGATGCCTTTAAGAGCTCCGATGATTATAACGGTTGTCACTAACATGAAGTATCATGAAAAAGTGCCTCAGTTTGAGCAGTTGTTGAGTGCAGGTGCTGCAGTACAAAATTTGCTTTTAGCCTTAAAAGCTCAGGGTTTCAGTACCGTGTGGCGTACAGGACCTTTAGCCAATGAGCCTGAGGTTAAGCGTTATTTTAATGTAGGCGATGAAGATTATGTTATTGCCTTTGTCTATGTCGGTAGCAGCCATTGTACTATGCCCACTCGAGAGGATATAGATACAACTGAGTTCATTAAGTTTGACTCATAGTAAGGGATATTTAGTAGCGATCTTTTAAATTCGTATATTAACTTCTTATAGTAATACTATTTAATATTTAATTAAAACTTCAATCAATCCATTTTATAATTTAAATCCATAATTTTTAAAACCTAGAGAGTAAGCTTATGTCTGCTGACCATAAAAACAGTGAAGTTGATGAAAAACAAAAGGATCAATCCGAAATAATCGCAGAGACTAATGCAGAGGACGAGGTAAAACAACAATTTAGTGAGTCACAAGAAGACAAGTCAGTATTTAATTCTGGGCTTCTAGCCAGTCTATTCGATAAAGCAAGTAAAATTAAGTCTAAACGTGATAATGCTGGTTTAAATCCTGAAGAAATTGAAAAAACTGTACTAAATAATATGACGAAACCTGAAGGTGTGAAAGCACCACAACAACTGCGTTTGGCATTCTTGGGTGGGGGCAGCTTTGGGACTGCCATGTCTAATTTATCGGCACGCAATGGCTGTAATTCTACTCTTTGGGTCCGTAATAAACGTACTGTTAAATCACTGCAAAAAACGCGTATTAATAAAAAATATTTGCCCGGTTATACCTTAGATGAACGCTTGAAATATGAGCATGATTTAAAAACTGCTGTTCAAGATAAAGATATTATCTTTGTAGCAGTGCCAAGCTCAGCCTTTAGAGAGACACTAAAAAATATCCGTCCCTATTTAAGCGGTCAGTCTATTGTATCTTTGACCAAAGGTATGGAAAAAGACACCTTTAGTTTAATGAGCGACATCATTAAAGAAGAGCTTCCGGAAGTAAATTTTGGCGTGATGTCAGGCCCAAATTTAGCGGTTGAAATTATGCAGAATATGCCTTCTGCTTCTGTAATAGCTAGCGATTCTGAATTGTTGCGTCATGCGGTTCAATCTGCATTACATAGTGCATTCTTTAGAATATTTTCTTCAGATGATATTAAAGGCGTAGAACTTGGCGGCGCACTAAAAAATATTTATGCAATCGCTATGGGTATGGCAGCATCTTATAACGTTGGTGAAAATACTAAGGCG
Organism: Psychrobacter sp.; assembly: GCF_018260395.1. Classification (GTDB taxonomy): domain Bacteria; phylum Pseudomonadota; class Gammaproteobacteria; order Pseudomonadales; family Moraxellaceae; genus Psychrobacter. The sequence continues at coordinate 8,216 of NZ_JAGLBC010000039.1, read as the reverse complement.
ATGCTGTTGACCAGAGCGTTAGCTGAAATGAGCAGATTTGGAGTCGCTACAGGGGCTAATCCCTTAACATTCTTAGGTCTATCTGGTGTTGGCGATTTATATGCTACTTGTAGTTCCGAGCTTAGCCGTAATTACCGTATTGGCAATATGTTAGGTAAGGGCATGAGCATCGAAGCGGCTGTTAAGAAACTTGGCCAAACTGCTGAAGGGGTGAACACCATTCAACAGGTTCATGAAAAAGCAACGAAGCTTGGGATTTATATGCCGATTACGCACGCGTTATATGCGGTTATATATGATGACCAAGCGGCATTGGGCGTTGCGTTAAATTTAATGGAAACTGGCTTTAGAAGTGATGTAGAGTTCGTTATGCCTCATGAATATAGTAATGAGGCATTAAATGCACAAATGACTGCGGCCACTACCAAATAAAATTTTAGCAAACATACGGGATATATTGATATGAAAGTTATTCTAATGCGTCATGGCGAAGCAGAACGTCAAACTCAACAAGATTCAGAGCGTACTTTGACTGATTTAGGTCAGCAACAAGCCGCCGAAACTGCGCAATATATCGTTGATAAATATAATCCAGATCTATTTATAGTCAGCCCTTATGTCAGAGCACAGCAAACTTTACAAGCTTTAACGACTCTTAAGCCTGATGTACCTGTAAAGGTGCAATCGAATATAACTCCAGAGGATGAACCAACAAGAGCCTTACATGATTTAACGGACGTGGAAGTAGGGTGTGTAGTGGTGGTATGTCATATGCCGATAGTAGCTAAAATGGCTGCTTTATTAACTGCCGATGTGCCTGAGTCTTATCATTTGGCAGAAGCTCGTATTTTTGATGCCGAACTTATTGCACCTGATATGGGTTCTGAAATTGATCGTTATGTTCCTAAGTTAAGCCTTTAAGGCTTTTAAGTATAAGCTAAGTTTTCAATATTAAAAGTTTTGAAGCTTAAAGACCACGACTTCTATTATTAATTCATTTACGTTTAACGCTAAAGGGGAGTGTTATGGAAAATAATCGCGACACACGCCAAACGACTCAGCTTGATGAACCAGATTTATCACTACCTTTAAGCAGTATAGATAAGACAACGCTTCAGCATTCTCAACTTGCTAAAACGTCCTTAAGCACTGACTCTTTAATAAGTAAAGAGCAAGAGGCGTCATTGGTTCGTTATAATCACATCACGTATTTACTATATGTATTAAGTTATTTCACAGCGGGTCTACTGTGGATTGTTCCTATTATTATGAACTATGCACGTCGTAAACAAGCTGAAAATACTTGGTTAGCTACCCACTTTGATTGGCAAATCAAAACTTTTTGGTACAGTATTGTATTTGGCATTATAGGTACAGTGCTAGCAGTAATTGGTTTAGGCGGGCTTGGTATAGGCGTATTTTCAGCTAGCTCAAATATGTCATTAGGGTCGACAGCTTTGGTCGTAACTGGAGGGATTATCTTTTTATTTGCTTTTATATGGCATATATATCGTATTGTCAAAGGCTGGATTGCGCTGTCAGATAATAGACCTGTGCAATAATCAAATTCAATAATCAAAAATTGAAATTGGCTAAATTATAACGTAAATTTTTTTAGAATGTTATTGCAAATAAAGCTGGGTTAACTATATCAAACACGTTAATTGAGCCTTATTGAAATAGGGCTTAATCAAATCGGGCTTAGTAATAGATGCTTAGTAATAGATAAGGATGTTTACTCTATTTTTAAGCCTTTTTCATTTAACTTATTGAGACCCTTAGTAATTATTAGTTAGCACTAATCGATGATTTGAGGTCATTATACTGTTATAATCAATAGCTTATTAGTAGAACACACCATAATCTTAAGTAAACTTATCTTTTTTTATCTAAGAGTAATGCCGCATAGCTATTCTCTAAATTTACTTAATTAACAGCAGGTTATCTAGCGTTATGTCCTACGCCTTATTACGTCCTTTCTTGTTTAATTTAGACCCTGAGCATGCTCATGACTTAACCCTTCAGCTTTTAGAAAAGGCACACAAAACACATACCTTGGGCTTTGTCTATTCTCAACAATCGTTGCCAACAGAATGTATGGGCTTACAATTTGCAAATCCTGTTGGTTTGGCAGCAGGACTTGATAAAAATGGTCGTTATATAGATGCTTTAGCTGAGTTGGGATTTGGGTTTATTGAAGTTGGGACTGTGACACCTCGCCCACAACAGGGTAATGACAAACCTAGAATGTTCAGAATTAAAGAAGCAGATGCCATTATTAACCGTATGGGCTTTAATAATATGGGTGTCGATCATTTAATTGAAAACGTAAAAAGTTGTAAGTACCGAGGTAACATTGGTATTAATATAGGAAAAAACGCAGTAACACCTGTTGAAAATGCAGCAGATGACTACATATATTGTTTGGACCGAGTGTATCCTCATGCCTCGTATATTACCGTTAATATTTCATCACCTAATACTAAGAACCTTCGTGACTTACAAAGTGGTGATGCTTTAACGGAACTATTAGACAGTATTAAAAACCGTCATAGCCAATTGGCTACCGACTATGGATTTTATGTGCCAATGCTGTTGAAGGTTGCCCCTGACTTGACGGAAGAACAAGTAGATTATATCGCAAAGCAATTAATTGAGTTTGAGATTGATGGACTTATTGCTACCAATACTACTTTAAGCCGAACAGGGGTTGAAGATTTACCTCATGGCAATGAGGCTGGAGGGCTTTCGGGTCGCCCAGTGGGGCATTTGAGTACTCAGATAATTGAACAATTTCATGAGCGACTAGAAGGTAAATTACCAATTATCGGTGTAGGCGGTATAGACAGTGGCGATAAAGCAGTTCGTAAGCTTGATGCCGGAGCCAGTATGGTTCAGCTGTATAGTGGCATGATTTATAAAGGACCAAAATTGGTACAACAGTGTGTTGAAGCGATAACCAGTTATCGTGATAACTTGCTGTAAATCATGATTACATTTAGGTCTTCACATTATTGAATGAAAGCTAGGATGAATGCATGGGTTTATTAGATATTATCATAGCTGTAATCGTGCTGGCAGGTTTATGGCGAGGATTTAATGCAGGGTTTATCCGTAGCTCAATTGCTTTAGTTGGTTGGTTTATAGCACTATTGGCGGCCACCCGTTTAGCAGATGATGTAGCCCCATATATGGCTAAATTTGTAAGCTCTCCAGTATTACAGACTGGGGCTGGATTTTTAGCAGTGGTGTTATTAGTGCTGCTCATTATTCAGTTAATAACATTTTTAGTATCCGGTATTGTAAAGGGTCTAAAATTAGGCTTTGTTGATCAGCTGGCAGGTGGTGTATTGGGTGCTGCAAAAAATATCCTTGTGGTTTTGGTCATGTTAAGTATCTCGGCGCCGGTTATTGTTAAGACTTCTTTATGGCAGTCCTCTGTAATTGCACCAGAATTATTTCCCTATGCACCTTTTGCAAAAGATTTTACGACTAAAGTATTGGGTGAGGCATGGCAACAAATTGACATGCCTGATTCGCAACCAGCAGGCTCAGAAGAAGTTACTCAATAAATAACGAGTGAGTTGTTTAATTCGTTACCAAAAAAGCAACAGGTTTTTATAAACTTGCTGCTGACTCAGCAAATAAAGTTAAATTTAGCCACTAATAAATAAATCTTTTAACCTCTAGAGTATATTTTAAAAGGATAGAGTATGTGTGGAGTTGTAGGTGTTGCAGCACATGAGCCCGTTAACCAAGTGTTGTATGATGCATTAACCGTGCTTCAGCACCGTGGTCAAGATGCTGCCGGAATCGTGACCATGAAAGATGGACGTTTTTATTTACGTAAAGACAATGGCATGGTTCGAGATGTGTTTATGACACGTCACATGATGCGATTGGTTGGAGATTTTGGCGTTGGCCATGTCAGATACCCTACTGCTGGAACTTCAAGTAGCGCAGAGGCACAACCTTTTTATGTGAATTCACCATATGGTATCACTTTAGCCCATAACGGTAATTTAACCAATGCTGAAAAACTTGCCAAAGAATTGTACCAGGATGATTTGCGTCATTTGAATACCAACTCTGATTCTGAGGTGTTGCTTAACGTTTTAGCGCATGAAATTCAAGCTTTGGGAAAAACACAACCGACTCCGGAAGACATTTTTGATGCTATTAGCTCGATGTATAAGCGAATTGAAGGTGCGTATGCTGTAGTTGCCCTAATCACAGGTCAAGGTCTCGTTGCTTTTAGAGATCCAAATGGTATTCGTCCGTTAATTTATGGTGAGCGTATAACTGCTGATGGCCAAACTGAATATATGGTGGCTTCGGAATCTGTCGCTTTAACAGGTTCTGGTTTCAAGGTAGTTCGTGATGTTAAACCAGGTGAAGCGATCTTCATTGATTTAAATAATAATCTGCATACCCGTCAATGTACTGAGCCAAAACAATATACTCCCTGTATGTTTGAATACGTTTATTTTGCACGTCCTGACTCAATTATTGACAATATTTCTGTTTACAAAGCCCGATTACGTATGGGAGAGAAGTTGGCTCAAAAGATTCGTAATGAGTGGGGCGAAAATCATGAGATTGATGTGGTTATTCCAATTCCTGATACCTCTCGAACTTCTGCTATGGAATTGGCGCTTAACCTAAATGTTAAGTACCGTGAAGGCTTCATGAAAAATCGTTATATTGGTCGAACCTTCATCATGCCTGGTCAACAACAACGAAAAAAATCAGTACGCCAGAAATTAAATGCGGTGCCATTAGAATTTAAAAATAAAAACGTATTGTTGGTAGATGACTCTATTGTACGTGGGACTACGTGTCATGAAATTATTCAAATGGCTCGTGATGCTGGTGCCAATAAAGTATTTTTTGCCAGTGCTGCGCCACCAGTGAAATACCCAAATGTATATGGTATCGATATGCCAGTACGTCATGAACTGATTGCAGCTGGTCATAGTGTAGAAGAAGTTCGTCAAATTATTGGTGCAGATCGTCTTATTTTCCAAGATTTGGATGATTTGATTGATGCGGTTCAAGATACTAAGCATAGTAAAGTAGAAGGCTTTGATTGTGCAGTATTTGACGGTAAGTACATTACAGGTACTATTACTGATGAATACTTAGAGTATTTACAACAACAGCGTAACGATCAAGCTAAAGCAAAATCAGGCGGTATGGAAGTCATTGGCAGTACACCAGAAACCCCAGTTGATATGACAGGTATTCAAGAAAATTAAGGTTTTGAATTAAGATTGTCATAGCAGATGATTTTTTAAAGTTTATAAAAAAAGTCGACAATCCACTCGGTTGTCGACTTTTTAATTTTATAGTCAATAGCTTATATTTAAAAAACAAAATGCAATTAGTAAAAGCCCAATAACTTCCACCAAATCAAGCCTGAACCAATCCAAATAACAAGGTTGACAAAACTCATTATAAAGCCAATTGTCCACCATTCACGTAATGTAGTATAGCCTGAATTGAATATAACTGGAGCAGTACCAGTTGCATAATGGGTTAGGGTCATCATGATATTACCGGCAGCTGCCAATATTAAAGCATATAGCATGGGTGGCGCACCCAACGATAAGCCAACTGCATAAAAAGCGGCGAACATGGCCGTTACATGGGCAGTGGTACTGGCAAAAAAGTAATGCATGTATAAGTAAACCAAGGTTAATATCGCTACAGCACCAATCCAACTAAAGCCAGTCATACCGATTGCAGTTTCGATATTGGTAGAAAACCAAGTAATCAGACCTAATTTGTTCAAGAAGTCTGCCATCATTACTAAGGCCCCAAACCAGACAATGGTATCCCAAGCTGACTTCTCTTTGAGCACATCTTCCCAATTTAATACACCAGTGATAAGTAACGCAGAAAGACCAATAAAAGCCGTAGCTGTTGCATCAATAGCAAATTGATCACCAAAAATTAAGGCCGGTATATTTGCCCATAGTAATAACATTAGACCAAATACCGCTAGCATAATTTTTTCATGACTAGTGACCACGCCTAATTTTGCCAAATTATCGCTAGCATATTGTCTAGCATCAGGCGTTTGTTTAACCTCTGGTGGATAAATCAAATAAATAACTAAAGGCATTACCAAAATACACAATAGTCCAGGGATAAACATGGCCAATGCCCAAGTTGTCCAAGATAAATGTATCTGGCTACCAGTGGCCTTATTTACCAAATCTACGACCAAAGGGTTTGGGGCGGTAGCAGTGATAAACATACCAGAGGTAATAGGGTTAGCATGGTAGTTGACCATGGCTAAATAACGACCAATCTTGTTTTGGGTGCCTTCTTCAGGGGTCGAATGAAAACTTTTAGCAATGGACAGCATAATCGGATGAATAATACCGCCACCTCGAGCCGTATTAGAAGGGGTTATCGGTGCAATTAATAGCTCAGCAGCAGCAAGTGAATAGGCAATACCAATGGTTTTTTTGCCAACGATAGAGATAAAATAGTATGCTATTCTCGAGCCTAGACCTGTTTTAATAAGTCCACGAGATATCATGATAGCGATACCAATCAACCAAATTAAGGGACTAGAGAAACTTGATAAAGCATCCTGCATGGCCTGCTTCGGCGTTTCAGCGGTAACCCCTGTCAAAGCAACTAAGGTGATTGCAATTATCGCCAACGCGCCAATAGGCAGGGCTTTACCAATAATCGCCACAATGGTTGCTATAAATAAAGCCATCAAATGCCAAGCATCTTCTGATACCCCTTCTGGAGTTGGGATAATAAACCATATTATAAAACCGATGCCTATAGCTAAAAGTGTGGGGATAAGTTTAAAAGGGAGTTTTTCAGCAGAGTCCGTCATCATAAAGCCCTTATTGTTGGAGGATCAAACAAATATCGTTAGAGTTAATTAACTACTTATATTTAGTTGCTAACTGCTATTTGTTATAGATTAAGCTCCGCTGATTTCGCCATAATACGATAGCAGCAATTACGAAACGAGAAATTAATAACCAATAGACAGAAAACCACACAACTGGCATGGCATACTGTAAACCATATATCTGATACACGCTATAAGTTAATGGAAAAAATATGACAGAGACTATAATGGCTACCTGACGAATCTTAGCGCCTGCAGTTAAACCAAACATAATGCCATCTAGCCAGTATGCTCCTGCACCTATTAACGGTAACAAGGTAGCTATCATGCGATAGTCTAGAGCCAAGTCATAAACTTCAGGTAGGTTGGTCATGATATTCAAAAAGCTAGGTAAAACAAATGCCCAAATTATAGTAAGACCTAAGGCCAGTACAAAGGTAATAATACCAGTACGTTTAACCGCAGCCAGAAACTGCTGCCTTGATTGTCTTGCTGCAGCTTGACCCGATAAGCTTTCAGCTGCAACGGCCACACCATCTAAAGCAAAAGCGGAAATACTAAGAATTTGAAGTAGTAAAGCATTCGTGGCCATGACTAAATCACCTTGCTGAGCAGATAGGCGGGTTATCCAAGCAAAGCTAAGCGTTAATAAAATAGTTCGAATAAAAATGTCTTTATTTAACGAAAAAAGACTAACCATCTTATCAAAAGCAAATATTTCAGCCATTCTGTGTTTACTGAATTTAGGTATAGTGATTCCATGTAAGGACATAGAGGCACTGTTGCTCATAGTCATTTTGGCCAACACAATCGACATCATACAACCGATTGCATATCCAATCACAGTACCGAGCGCTACACCTTTTAACCCCATGTCAAACACATATACAAAAGTTAAAGTCATAGCGATATTAATGACTGATATAAGTAGCTGTACCAACATCATTTGATTGGTTTTACCTTGTCCTGCAAACCAACCGATAAAAGCGTAGTTCATGAGCTCAAATACAATGCCATAGTAGCGGAAGTTTAAATAAGTATAAGCAGCTTCACTACTTTCAGGCTGTGCGCCTAATAGCTTTAAACCCAAAGTGAGAATAAAAGGCTTAAATAACCAAAGTATCAATGCCAGTATTAGCGCTAATCCCAAAGAACGAAACAAAATATCCGCAAGCTCGGTAGAGTGACTACTATTTCTAATTGCCTGCCTACCTAAAGCTTGCGCTGATAATCCTGAAGAGGCGTATTGTAAGAAGTTAAAACTAATAAGTATTAGTAGCCAAAGCTGTGAGGCGATCCCGAGTCCTGCTAAATGGTAGGATTTGGGAAAATG
>NZ_JAGLBC010000219.1 GCF_018260395.1 Psychrobacter sp. | reverse complement strand
TATTCTATTAAAATACCTTTTATGATAACCTTGATTCGGATGCTTTAAATGAATGCTTTAACTGACAGATATAAATGACTGATATGACTACATGTTATGACTGACACCTTATTTAATACCCAGCATTACACCTACCCTCATCTTGATGACAGCATCCGGCTTAAGATTCAGATATTACGTCAGTCTATCACTCGACTTGAAGCCAATCTTATTACTCCCGACTCTGTAAAACTGTTTAATGGTGCTGAGCCTTATGACGACCCAGTGCTTGGACACAGTTCCGTGGATTATGCTAGCGAGTTGAACCGTAGTCAGTTGTTAGCCGCTACTACCATTGATGGTAAAGTACTGGTTATTGCTGGGGCAGGCTCAGGAAAGACCAAAACCCTAACCTACCGCACCAGTTATCTAATCGAAAAAGGGGCTTCTCCGAGTAGTATTTTATTACTGACCTTTACCCGTAAAGCCGCTGATGAAATTAAAAATCGGGTTAAAAATCTATTGGCAGAGAGCCTCTTAGACAGCCATGCTTCGTCACATCTAAATGGGCTTAATCTTAACGCCATAACCAGTGGTACTTTTCACTCATTTTGTAATATGATTCTGCGCCGTTATTCTGGGTTATTGGGCATTAACCCTAAGTTCACTATTTTAGACACCAGTGACAGCGAAGATGCTATCGATTTAATCTGTAAAGAATCGGGTATTGTGCGCAGCAGCATGAAGCAGGCTTTTCCACGTAAAAAAACCTTGCAGAATTTAATTTCCACCTCGCGTAACCGGCGTATAAAGTTACATGATTTGATTGAAAGCGACTATCCTGATATCGCAATTCATATTGCTGACATCGAGCAGTTGGCAAAGAACTATCACAAATACAAACGCGCCAATCACCTGTATGACTTCGATGACATTATAAGCCAAGTGGTCAGCCATTTAAAAAACAACTTAAAGTTTCGTAAGCTAATTCAAGATACCTATCGCCATGTCATGGTGGATGAATACCAAGATACCAATTATCCGCAAAAGCAGCTTATTGATTATATTTGTGAGCCTGATAATGTATCGCTGATGGTAGTGGGTGATGACAATCAGAGTATTTATGCGTTTCGTGGTGCCAATTATGAAAACATTTTGTTATTTGGGAAAAGTTATCCAGAAGCGAAACTTATCAAGCTTGAACAAAACTACCGCAGTACGCCTGCTATATTAGAGTATGTCAATGCGCTGTCTAAACAGATTACCTTAGGCTATCAAAAGAACTTATTTTCAGACTTACCCGTGCAAGGCACTAAACCGGTGATGGCACGCCGCAGTAATGATAAAGAAGAAGCTAAGTTTATTGCTGACAAGATTATTGAGTTAAAGCCAGAGCTGGACTATAACGATTTTGCGGTGTTAAGTCGTACCTCGTTTCAATCCAACCAAATTCAACTTGAATTTATGGCGCGTTATATTCCATTTATAGTCGTCGGTGGCATTAAGTTTATTGAAAAGCGCCATATTAAAGATGTTCTAGCCTTGGTAAAAATCCTATATAATCCTAATGATTCTATTGCTTGGCACCGTATCTTAACGCTATTTAGAGGCATCGGTGAGGTGACTGCTACCAAAATCACTCAAGCGCTAAATAGTAACCCTGGCTCTTTTCAGCCTTTACTTGATCCTAAGCTGAATAAAAACAATGAGCAGCTCATCGAGTTGTATGGCGTTTTGAACAAAGCTGAGCAACAAGAAACAGTGGCTGAAACTTTAGATTTATTAATTGAGTTTTATTTACCGGTGTTAAGAACCGTTGAGGACAACTGGCGGGAGCGGGCAGAAGACTTCCGAGTGCTTAAGAACTTGGCGCGAGAACACAGTAGCTTAGATAACTTTTTAGAGAACTTAGCCCTTGATCCTCCCAATGACTCGGTTGCTGTGTTGTCCAATCCTGATAAAAAACAGCCGGATGCAGTGACCATTTCTACTATTCATAGTGCCAAAGGTCTAGAATGGCCAGTGGTTTTTGTCAATGCATTGGTCGATGGGCTTATGCCTCATCATCGTTCTGTAAGTGAGTTTGAAGCGTTGGAAGAGGAACGTAAGCTGTTTTATGTGGCTTGTACTCGTGCTAAAACCCATTTATATTTGACTGCGCCAGATTACTTTTCGAGCTTTGCCGGTTATTTTGATAAGGTATCGCGCTTTATAAGTGAAGTACCTAAAGAGACGGTAACTATTGATGTGAAAAAAACATTTAAATCGGAGCAAGGCGAGACTAAATCTGATGACCCTGAATGGTGGTAAATCGACAAATCGATTAAAA
>NZ_JAGLBC010000038.1 GCF_018260395.1 Psychrobacter sp. | reverse complement strand
ATCTTACTCTTCTTCTCATCATTTCTAAACGTTGCACTTCATCGTTGAATCTAAGCTTTAAAAAAATCAGTGTCAGTTTAATTGAGTGGCTATGCCATTTAATGCCAAATCCATTCAGTGATTTTGCCATCTTTTTAACAAAGGCTTATTACAAACTGTCTATGATCAAAGCACACTAGCTTATTGAAGAATATTTGATTATAAAATATATTCAATATATATTTACTTTTTTAGCACTCGGCTATGTAACTCTTCAAGGCCTGCTTGCATAACTTGTTGCAACTCTTCAGTAAGTTGATCACGAGTTTTATCTTTCGGATACAAAGGCTGTAATGGTAATACATAAGCAGTTACCAAATCCCCATCAATGACATTCATCAAACTGTCTTTTAGCTTTATACCACCATAATAAGGAACCTTATCGTCTAGTTTGCCTTCTTTATTAACGTAACACAATACCAAAGGCTGAATAGGCTTATTGGCATCAATTGAGGCTTGGAGTAGTTTGCCATGGAGCTTCTTAATATGACGTCCATCAGTGGTTGTAGCTTCAGGGAAAAATACTATTGAATAGCCTAACTTTAAGAAATTGGCCATTTGAGAGGCGACTGAACCTGCATCACCTGATCCGCGTTTGATAAATAAACTACCCGATACTTTGGCCAATGGTCCCATTATTGGCATTTCGGCAACCTCAGCTTTTGATAGAAAAAAAGCGGGACTAAGACTGCCTATTACCGGAATATCCATCCATGATATGTGGTTAGATGCCCATAAAGCATGTGTCTTTGGAATAGGCTCAACTTCTATTATCTTAACGCCTACTGCATTGGCTGCTTTACGACAAAACGCTTGAATATATTTAGGCAAAATCTCCCTAGGAGGTTCGCGCCAAGCATCAATTTTGGTAGCTGCTCTATATCCACCAATGACTGTATTTACTAATCCCACAACAGTCTTACTACGTTTGATACTGTTTTTGGTTGTAAGTCTTAGCATGTCTTTGATTTTTGTTTTTACATTCATAGTACGCCCTATACTTATTTTAATAATCAAGTAAAGATTAGTATTTTTATATAAATGGTTATTTTATATACGAAAATATATTAAAAATAGTATATCAGATTTTTAATTCCAGTAATCAACTGTTCACTGATTAAACGGTTTTCCATAAATTTTTTTTTAATTTACAAATTTCCCCTTTTAATTTAATGTCATCAACGTCATTAATAACACAATACAACCTAATTATTTGCTATTACAAATCACAGTTTTTTTAGTTTTATTATTTGAGTCTTATTAATTGGTAGACTAACAAATGAAGCTAGAAATAATAGCTAGGTTTTGGTAAATTTAGGTTGTACTCCCTTAAATTTTTATAGTAGGTGTATATTTTTGGATTATTTTGGTAGACATGAAGGTGGTGAACGCGCCATTTTAGTACATTTAGAAATCAGACAGATTACAGACCCTAATGATTTAGAAGAGTTTAAACTCTTAGTAGATTCAGCAGGTGCTCAACAATTAGCTGTCGTGACTGGTTCAAAGCAAAAACCAGATGCCAAATATTTTATTGGTAGTGGTAAAGCACAAGAAATTGCCGATCAAGTTAAAGCTTTAGAAGCCGATATTGTTATTTTTAACCACAGCCTTACCCCCTCTCAAGAACGTAACCTTGAAACCTTATTGCAATGTCGTGTATTGGATCGTACTGGACTTATTTTGGATATTTTCGCGCAGCGTGCTCGAACTTACGAAGGTAAGCTTCAGGTTGAGCTGGCTCAGCTGAACCATTTAGCTACTCGCCTTGTTAGAGGTTGGACTCACTTAGAGCGTCAAAAAGGGGGGATTGGGTTAAGAGGTCCTGGTGAAACCCAGCTTGAAACAGACAGACGTCTTTTGCAAATCCGAGTTTCTCAGTTAAAGGCTCGTTTGGATAAGGTAAAACAAACCCGCGCTCAAGGCCGAGCCAAGCGTCAAAAATCTGATGTATTAACGGTGTCTTTAGTGGGTTATACCAATGCTGGCAAATCTTCTTTGTTTAACCGTTTGACCAATGAAAATATTTATGCCGCTGACCAATTATTTGCTACCCTTGACCCAACTTTACGCCGCTTAGATTGGCAAGGTGTGGGCCGTGTGGTTGTAGTAGATACAGTAGGATTTGTACGTCATTTGCCGCATGAATTGGTTGAGTCTTTTCATGCAACGTTAGAGGAGACCTTAGAGGCCGATTTATTGCTTCATGTTATCGACTCTGCTAGTGCTGACATGCATGAACAAATTAAAGCAGTTAAAGCCGTGTTGGCTGAAATCAATAGTGATGTTCCCGTTCTTAATGTCTATAACAAAATAGACTTAACCGGCGAACCTGCACATATCAATTATCGAGAACCGGGAATACCAAGCCGTGTATATGTCTCGGCTAAAGCAGATTTAGGGATGAGTATGTTAACTACTGCTGTACAGCAGTTGTTGACCGGTAAGCTAAATACTTTTGAGCTAACTCTACCATTTGATGCTGGTAATCTAAAAAATGAATTGTACCGTTTAGATGTGGTTGAGCAAGAAAGCTATGCTGAGTCAGGTCATGAAGTTTTAACTTTACGTCTTCCTTCTGATAAGTTACAACAATTATTAGGTCAATCGGATATCAACCCTTTTGAAGTGCTTCCAGCTGAACAGGCAGAATTGATAACACCTAAGCTTGAGGCTTTTGAACAAGAGTTGAAACAAGATGCAGAGCAAGCATTACTGGCAGAATTGGAAGGCCTAGATTTATCCAGTGAAGAAGCTGAGTTCGATAAAAAGTTTGAGTCAATTGACGAGCAAGAATCTGACTTAAATTAATAGGATAACTGTGCCTAGTTTGATACTAAAAAGAGTCTAATGGCTCTTTTTTTTATTTAGAAGCCATTAACTTTGGCTGTTAAGAGTATTGATTTGGTAGAATCTAATTGTTATAGCTGATTCCCATTGATTTGCGTCTTATATTAAGGATCACTCATGCCAATTATTTCAAAACCTAGTACTACTACTCATGTTGATCATCAAGCAATAGGTGCTAATCATGCCATAAATGATTCTCATAAGTCAGCTAATAAGACTAGTGTACATACGAATCACTTACTAGATAAAGACCAAAGCCCAAAATCTCCTTTTTCTATGCCAGTAGCCATTGCGATTACTTTGGTAATAGTAATCGTGATTCGTGAAAGTGCGGTGATTGTATGTCAAGCATTAGGTTTTGCCAGTGCAGGCAACATAGTTGGCATGATTGGTTTATTTTTATTGTTAATGATAATACGTTTTAGTGTTGGTGTGCCTGAATGGCTTACTTCATCTGGTAATACCCTATTGGTAGATAGTGGTTTCGCCTTTTTACCGGTATGTGCAGGTGCAGGATTATTAATATTCGGCTTAGGCAACGAGTTATGGGGTATTGTGCTGACTATGATCATCAGCACATTGATTCCCTTATGGGGATTGGCAAAACTATCCCAATTATGGTTAAACGATAAGGCTGATGTTGATAAGTCTAAGCGCTAAGTGTGTTTGCATGATTAGTCCACAGTTTTGATTACGATAATAATGTTTTGACTATTTAGCCGAATAAGGCGCCAAGTTATGAACCCATTAAAACTTTTGCCTGAAGGCACAACCTTAATCACTGTCTTTGCAGCAATTTTGTTGACGCTAGTTGCCCATATTCTGGCTCGCATTTTATCAAAAAAAATCTCTGGACTACCGATGGTTATTACGGCATTGGTATTGGTCCTAGTATTTTTATTTATTTTTGGCTGGGATTATGACCATTATTATGCGGTCGCTAAACCCATTTTTGACCATTTACTAGGCTATGTTACCGTCTTATTGGCCATTCCCCTAGCGACTATGAATTTGAAAGGATTGCCTATAAAAAAGCTCTCTATTATAGTTATAATAGCTAGCCTAGTGGGCGCTCTACTTCCTATGGGACTAGCTTATATGCTGTCATTAAGTCATGAGACTATTCTGGCATTTGCTACACGTTCGGTAACTACTCCCATAGGTTTGAGTATTGCAGAAATTATTAAAGCCCCTTTAGCACTGGCCAATTTGATAATTATTGTTTCAGGACTAATAGGCGGTACTTTAGCCAAGATTCTGTTCCGTAGTGTAAATGACGATCGCGCCAAAGGGCTGGCATTGGGACTAGCTGCACATGCCTTTGGGACTATTGAAGCATGGCAAATCAGTCATACTGCGGGTCGATATGCAGCATTTGGCTTAGCGGTAAATGGATTAATCACTGCAGTATGGTTACCTATATTTTTGGCATCTTTATTTTAGCTATTGCATAAAGAAATTTAATTCTTAAGCTTAAAACAGTTAAAAATCAACTACTCATAACTTTTAGTAACAATATTGCTTATTCTTTCTATACTGCTGTTAATACGATACATAAAGGATTAACTGTTAGATATAAATGTTTATTAATGATATATTACGTTGTCTTATGGTAGTTAGCTTATTTATAGTTATTAAACTTAGCTATATTGATTTAAGAGTTAATCAAATAATTAATTGTTAATTATAAGCCAATTTTTAGTAGCGTTTGTTAATTAAAAATCAGCTCTAGTCATTATAATGGTTAATAAGAAGCTACCTAATATCCTGCTAGAACCTCTGTTGTATAGCCTTAAATAAGTGAAAAATGAATATGTCTGCATTGTTGAATAAAGTATTAACTCGTTCAGCCAATTTGGTTGCCGGTTCGATTCTTATCTCTTCAAGCATATTGGCTGCAAATGCTGGAAATATGTATATCTACAAGGATGAGTCTGGACAAGTTTTGCTGACCAATGTAAATCCTTCTGACAACTTCAATAAGTATTCCAAAAAAGTTAAAGTAAACTATTATCCAAATTCAGGCGCAGATTTAACTGCTACCAATACCCTGACCATTAAAGAGCCTAGCTACTTTAGTTCGTTAAATTCTAGAAGCTTTAGCGATATGCCCAATAGCGCTAGTATTAGCTCAAGTGTCAGTATCGGATCTGGCAACAACCTATATGACTATTACATTATAGCTTCTGCTAAGCGTAATAATATTGACCCTGCTCTATTAAAAGCCATCATGCACACTGAATCTTCATTCAATCCTAATGCACGATCTCCTGTTGGTGCTTTAGGACTAATGCAACTCATGCCTGCTACTGCACGCCGCTTTTCAGTCATTAATGCTTGGAACCCTTCAGAAAATATTGAAGGTGCTGCTAAATATGTGGCTTGGTTAAGCAGACGCTTCAATGGTAAGATTGAACACGTGTTGGCAGGCTATAATGCGGGCGAAGGTAACGTTGATAAATACGGTGGTGTTCCTCCTTTTACAGAAACCCGTAATTACGTTCAAAGAGTTCTCAGCCGTTACAACAACTTATATAAAAATGACAGCTCATTGTTTAGTACTGCAGCAGACACTTCTATAGATCCATCTTACACTTCTACAAATTATTCAGTCAGTTCCACTTCATTTGCTACTACCAACAACAGTTATACTCAGTAGTATACTTTTATAAGTTATTCATAAAATGTATCAATAGCTAAAAAAAAATAGCCTTCTCATCAAAGAAGGCCTTTTTTTTAAACAAACAATCTAACTATTTAAATTAAACTAAAATTTTAAATATAAGGTTTGCAAATAATATTTTAGCCTGATATTAAGCTGAAGGGTGTAAACGAACATTTAACTCGTCGATAACTTCTACCCAAGCCGCATCAAGTTTCCATTCCTCTTTTAAGAATGCACGTTGTGAATCCGTCCAAAAACTTGCATCTGTTAAAGATTCTTCTTTACTTAATTTATGCTCATCAATGAACTTATCAATCGCTTCATCTGAACTCTCAAGACCCAATTGTGCAAATAGTTCGTTCAAATTATATTCTGGTTCACCTAACATAGTCCTTCCTTTTAATTGTTTGATATTGAAATGCAAAATTATTTCTAAAGTTTAAATAATGAATTTAGTAAAATAAGTAGCGTTATGATTGTAACAAAACCGTCAGATTATATTGTGCTATTATTATTTATAAGCTTTACTGTTATGTTAATAACATGCTCATATAATTGCTAAATAGCTGATCGTAGTCTTAATAATTGATGATTACCTAGTTACTGACCGGCTATAGATTGATCTTTAATAATTTTTATTTCTGTTAATAGAAGCTAATAGAGACTTGGTTATTAAAATTTTTACATAAAGAAGCCTGCAAAACTGCAGGCTTCTTTCATTTATAGCTCAAAAAAATCGATCTATTAAATTACGATGATAGCAAAGTACTATGGTAGCAAATGTTCTACAGCATCACGCTCTTCACTAAGCTCTTGCTCAGTGGCTTTCATCTTCTCTTGTGAGAAACTTGATGACGTATCTAGACCTTCAACAATTTTCCAATCGCCATTGCTGCAAGTACATGGGAATGAATAGATCAACCCTTTAGAGATACCATATTCACCTTGAGAATAGACGCCCATAGATACCCAGTCATTCTCATCTGATCCTAATGCCCAAGTGCGCATATGTGCGATAGCAGCGTTAGCGGC
Source organism: Psychrobacter sp. (assembly GCF_018260395.1). Taxonomy (GTDB): domain Bacteria; phylum Pseudomonadota; class Gammaproteobacteria; order Pseudomonadales; family Moraxellaceae; genus Psychrobacter. The sequence continues at coordinate 13,884 of NZ_JAGLBC010000038.1, read as the reverse complement.
AGAAGCTGCTGATGACGCACCACGTGCTTCAATAATAGCTGCACCGCGTTTCTGTACGCTTGGAATGTAGCTGTTTTCATACCAGTCACGATCTACTTGATCTAAAGCTGGTTTTCCATTAACAGTACACTCGGTTAAATCTGGATACTGAGTTGAAGAGTGGTTACCCCAAATGATCATTTTTTTGATGTCATTTACCGTAGTATTGGTTTCTTCAGCTAGCTGAGCTAGACCACGGTTATGGTCCAAACGAGTCATAGCAGTAAAATTACGTGGGTCTAAATCTGGAGCATTACGCTGAGCAATCAATGCATTGGTATTTGCAGGGTTACCGACTACCAATACTTTAACATTGCGGCTAGCCACTTCATTAAGAGCTTTACCTTGCGCTGAGAAGATAGCAGCGTTCGCTTCTAATAAGTCTTTACGCTCCATACCAGGACCACGTGGACGAGCACCAACTAATAAAGCATAATCTATATCTTTAAAAGCAACAGTAGCATCATCAGTCTGTACAACGCCCGCTAATAAAGGGAATGCACAATCTTCAAGCTCCATAACCACCCCTTTTAGGGCGTCAAGTGCTGGTGTGATTTCTAAAAGCTGTAAAATTACAGGCTGATCTTTACCTAGCATTTCGCCTGAAGCAATACGAAACAGCATAGCATAACTAATATTACCAGCAGCACCAGTAACGGCAACGCGAACAGGTTGTTTCATGTAATTCTCCTAGAGATTCATAAAGGTTATTTTGAATTAGATATGACAAAACTTGTCATTATTAATAGGCAGCCATTAACAAATAGTGATCAACTTGCGCAAATGTTGAGTAAGTCATCTATTCTATCTTTAATAACTCAGTCAAAGTCTCAAGTTAATAATGTAGTATAGTTTTTTTAATGCGGTAAAAGTGTAGCACCTTTCAAATTTTTGCTCAAACCTAATTATGTCTTTGGAACAATAAATAAGGGACTTGAATTATAAATAAGGGATTAGAAATTAAGCACTATAATCCCTTATTATAATGATCAATAGCCGGGAGGAATAGTACCCATACGCTGTGAAATGGGCGTGTTAGCGCCTAGTAAACTACTATAAATAGTAGCATTCTCCATAACTCGCTTAACATAATTACGGGTTTCTGGATACGCGATAGTTTCTACATACTGGTCAGCCGCTAAAGAACCATAGGTTGGTTGCCAACGCTTCGCTTTATTTGGACCTGCATTATATCCTGCCGTTGCCAGTACCGGTTGGTTGTTCAGCTTACCCATAATATCACTCATATACCAAGTACCATAACGAATATTGGTATCACCAGTATTGGCACGGCTATCACTATATGATTCGCCTAAATTACGAGCAATATATTTGGCCGTATCTGGCATAATTTGCATCAACCCACTTGCACCTACTCCTGAACGGGCACTAGTTACGAAGCGACTCTCTTGACGCATGATGCCATAAGCCCAAGCAGGATCAATACCCACTTGACGACTGTAACTTACTACCTGATTTTGATGCGGCATTGGATGTGACAGACTAAAGGCATTTAGACCCTCTGTACTATCAATTGCATAAATAGCACGATCAAGCCAACCTTTATCATAGGCATATTTAGCAGCAGCAACAATCAACTGACTGTCGTTATTGTCACGTGCCTTTTTTACTGCCCAATTCCACTCACGGTTTGCATAACTGCGGTTAGCACTGGCGTTATATAAGGCAAAAGCACGAGCAAAATGCGGATCACTCAGCATACGATTGGTATCGCTATTTGGTACATTAGGCAAAGCTGTGCTGCCTGCATTCAATCGTTGGCCTACTTTGTCTTTTGCTAACAAACCATAGTAGTCGCTTTTGTTGGCCAATCGTTGATAGATTTGACGAGCTAACGATTTTTTACCACTATCATTAGATTGCTCATAAGCACGTGCCAACCAATACTGCCAAATGTCTCTTTGTTGGACGGCATTGTCCATGTTACCAATGGCATTAATCAAGTCATTCCACTGATTAAAACGAATAGCAGCCATGGCATAATCTTCAGCTTCTTCATAATTGAATGACTCGCCTAGACTGTTACGAAACCAAGTAACCGCTTCGTCATTAAAACCATCATCTGTATTATAATTCATACGCTTAACCCCTAGAATTCTATAGGCATAGCGTCGTGTATCATCATTGATTAGCTTTTGCGATCGATTATTGTCTTGTTTAATATCGTAATCTACTTGGATAGCGGCTTCACGATAGGACTTATCAGCCATACGACCAATAGCATATAGATATAAATATTGATTTTTAATACTATTCGGCTGAGCACCAAAACGAGTAATAAAAGATGCTGGATTCAACTGGATTTCACTTAATTCACTATAAGCAATTGGCGTACCTAATGACTGTGACAGGGTCATAATATCACCCGTTTTACCCACCCTAAGCATACGCAATAAACGCTGCTTACGATCAGTATTATTAATCATTGGGTTGCTATTCATTGCTGTAGCCAATTGATTGCATAATGCCGGCTGCTTTATAGTGGTTAACCAAACATCTGGTTTTAGAGACATGGCGCGCATAGGATCTCCGCCATTATTAAAACCTAATGCTACCGCACACTTTTCGCTATCATCGGCATTGTGAACATAATTCGCAACTTGGCGTACTGCATTGTAATCACCTGATTGAGCTTTGGTCTCTGCATAGTCAGCAGCAAGTTTTTCAGCCATGACACTGCCACTAAATTGACTGGCAAACTGAGTCACGACATTGGGATTTAGTGTAGACAGATCATTATTCAAACGCCAATATGCAGGGTACATAGCGAATAAGCCATTACCCATCATTTGCTCATATTGATATAAAGCACCTGAATCACGGCGATCTGCAGCTGCTGAAGCATCATTAAAATAATTAATACTAGTATCACTGCTATAGTCAGGAGCACTGCCTGGCCAAGATATTTGTGCACATGCAATCTGGCTAATTCCCAGTACCGCTAAAATTGAGACCGCAAATGGCGCTTTTGCTCTCGTTAATATACGAGACCTAGTCATAGTTTTTAACTCTTTTGATAGTTCATTAGAAAAAGTTTCTTTAAGCATAATCAAGTCTTATTTATAAAAGGTTTATTGATTTAAAATTTATTATTGGTATCGTCCCTGAGCATATATATTTTATAGATTTGTAGAATAGTTTCCTGAACTATAATTGATTCCAAAAAAATGTATATCATTGAATATAACTCTTATTGAAAATTCAACACTCTAAACTGAATATAATACTAGATAACTGGTTAACAAATAAGGCGTGTTATGGTCTAGATTATAGGCAACAAATGACACTTGCCAAAATGCTTTATGTAAGCTGATGTTGCAGTAGTGATTACAAATAGGACAATGTTAAATATATAGTTAGTATAAATAGAATTTGTTTGAGGTAATCAGAGGATAGCCATAACCCTTTAAAAAACTTTTTAAAAACTTTTAAAGATATCAAATAAGTATCACAATGCAATAAGGTCTTTTAAGAGACTTAATTTCAAACTTGCAGTCTCATAGCAGCTTTAACATTCAATATTATTCAGCTTATGGTATAATAACGCTCAATTATGGCCGTATAAATTGGCACCTCTTACCGATAAATTTATCGCTGTTTCTGTGTAACACCCTCTTTATTACTTGTTTCAATTAACTTTTATACTCTTTAATTTATAATCATCATCTTGGACTGCTTAATATGAGTGCTACTTTATTTGACCCTCAAACTATTCGTCAGCAACCAGCGGATACTTTACACTCAACTAAAACTTTAGCTGGAGATAGCATGGCTAATGCTGAGCGCCCTACTGGTCAAGCAAAAAAGAAGGTTTATATTGCTACCCAAGGTTGTCAAATGAACGTTTATGACTCAGAAAAAATGGGCAACGTACTAGGTGACTCTCACGATATGATATTGACAGACAATATCGAAGAGGCTGATGTGTTATTAATGAACACTTGCTCTATTCGTGAAAAAGCACAAGAAAAAGTGTTTTCAGAATTGGGTCGTTGGCGCAAATTAAAGGAACAGAATCCAGATTTGGTCATAGGTGTCGGCGGATGTGTGGCCTCGCAAGAAGGAGACAATATTCAAAAACGGGCGCCTTATGTAGATATGGTATTTGGTCCTCAAACTTTGCATCGTTTACCCGAGCTATATGACCAATCTACCAAACAAAGAAATGTTAAGCCAAAAGATCGGATTGGCACAGTTGATGTTTCATTCCCTAGTATCGAGAAGTTCGACTTTTTACCAGAACCCAAAGTTGAAGGCTACAAAGCTTTCGTTTCTATTATGGAAGGTTGCTCAAAATATTGTTCATTCTGCGTGGTGCCTTATACCCGTGGTGAAGAGTTGTCTCGTCCACTAGATGACGTATTAGCCGAGATCGACAGCTTAGCCGAGCAAGGGGTTCGTGAAATCACTTTGTTGGGTCAAAACGTAAACGGCTATCGTGGCGAAAAAGACGATGGAACTATTTGTGGTTTCGCTGAATTACTGCATTATGTGGCCCATGTTGCAGGTATCGAACGTATTCGATATACCACAAGCCACCCCTTAGAGTTCACTGACGATATTATTGATGCTTATGCAAAATTGCCGCAACTGGTGTCTCATTTGCATCTACCTGTACAAAGTGGCTCTAATAAAATTTTAGCTGCCATGAAACGCAACCATACCATTGATGTCTATATTAATCAGATCAAAAAGCTAATGGCGGTTCGCCCTGATATGCATCTATCAAGTGACTTTATCATTGGCTTTCCTGGAGAGACTGAAGAGGACTTTTTAGATACTTTAAATTTAGCAAAAGAACTTGATTTCGATCATTCTTACAGCTTTATTTTCTCTAAGCGTCCAGGCACGCCGGCGGCTGAGTTACCAGACGATGTCAGTCTTGCCACTAAAAAAGAGCGTTTGTCTATCTTCCAAAAGGTCATTGTTGACTCGACTTTGAAAAAAACCCAACAGATGATTGGTCAGACGTTACGTGTTATGGTAGAAGATATTGCAGATCGTTATCCTGACCAGTTACTGGGTACGGCAGACAATACCCGTTCAGTCTTGTTTCAAGCCACTGAGCAACAGAAAAAAGAGCTAATGGGCAAATTTGTAACTGTTAAAATTAACGATTATGTCAGTCCTCATATGGTGCGTGGTGAGTTGGTGGATGTTATAGGTTAGTTTTTAGATAGTCTTATAAACTATGTGAAAAGTTTAAAAATTTAGGCTTTTCTGTATTGATATTTAAATACTGCACGATACTGCACTAATGAGAAATATCAAATTCAAAAAAGGTACGATAGCAAATTCAGCTATCGTACCTTTTTTACTAAACAACCTGTTGTAAGTCATTGGTGAATCAGCATTTCTATAACTATTAATTTGCTAAGTGTCAATTTGAATAATCAATCTAGCAGGTAGCTTAAATTATTCAATAAATAAATTACTGAATAGCAGAATAAACGATCCTAACTAATAAAACACTTCCCATAATAACGCCAAGGCAATAAATATGAATATCAAACCACACAGCCTATTAAGCCATAGCAGACGTGAACCCTTGTTTAACCAGCTCGAAAGCTTAGTTCCTCCCAAGGTATAAATTATCTGCCATGTTATTTCACTGGCAAAGAAGCCTAAAGTCAATATTATATATTGAGGCCATAAAAGGGCTTTAAAATCGATGAATTTTGGAAAAAATGCAGCAAAAAATAGAATAGCTTTAGGGTTAGACAGTGATACCCAGACACCTTGACGGAACCGCTGTAAAGGAGGCTTTAATATTAAAGTAGAATTTAAATAGTTCGAAGTTAAATTAGGGTTAGAATCTATGGTGTTAGACTCATGTACCTCTGCACTGGCAAAGCTACTGTCGTCATCCGCATGTCGCCAAATTTGCAACCCTAAATACATCAAATATAAGGCGCCTACCCCCTTTAGTAGCGTTAATAGCCATGGTAACTGTCGATTTATAAAGTCAATGCCTAGTAAGGCGGAGACCAATAAAATCAATAAGCCAAAGCTTAAACCTAACAATACCCAAATAGTGCTACGCACTCCATGATTAAGCCCATATTGAAAGGCCAATAACATATTGGGTCCTGGGGTAGCTGACAATAAAAACACACTAAAGAAAAATAATAGAAAAGTTGAGGCGCTCATTAATGCTGACCTTAAAGAATGTCAGTGTTTTAAACTTAGTAGCAAATATTTTAAAATAAAGGCTATGATTAGGTTAATTCAATAATAGTAAACCACCAAGCTAAGCTTGTAATGACTGCAAAAGCTTTTGCAAAAAGTCATCGCACTGAGCGAGTTGAGCCACCTCTACATACTCATCGGCCTTGTGAGCCTGCTCGATACTACCTGGACCACAAATGACGGTTGCAATACCGGCATTGGTAAATTGGCCACCTTCAGTAGCGTATGCCACTTTATGACGTGCCGAAGACTGAACCAATCCTGCAATCAACTGTTGAAGCTCGGCGCTTTCGCTGTCGGTCATTGCTGGCACATTCTCTAATTGTTCAATCTCAATACCAGTTTCACTATCAACTTGCTGCATCTGTTTATTAAGCTCACTAATTTTTTGTTTGATAGCTGGCAAAATATCTTCAGTGCCCATAGATGGTAGATTGCGATAGTCAAAAGTAAACTCACAAAGATTTGGCACAATATTGGTGGCTGTTCCGCCAGCAATGGTACCGATAGACAACGTTGAATAGGGCACATCAAATTGATCATCTACTTGCTCTGATTGAGCCAACTGGCAGGCTAGTTTATCTATAAATCCAATCAACCTTGCCGCATAGCTGATAGCATTGACCCCTTGATGGGTTAGTGAAGAGTGGGTTGATTTACCATGTACCGAACAACGGAACACAGAAATGCCTTTGTGAGCGATAACCATTTTCATAGATGAGGGTTCACCTACAATACAATAGTCCGGTCTTATCCCCCTTTCACTTAAGTCCTCAAGCATTAACGGTGCTCCCAAACAGCCCACTTCCTCATCAAATGATAATGCAAGATGTAACGGCTTCATTAGTTTACCCATTTGAGATAGCTTAACTGCTTTTGGCAGTAGGTTTAAGGCACAAGCAATAAAGCCTTTCATGTCACAAGCGCCACGCCCATAGAGTTTATCGCCTCTTATGTCAGCTTCGAAGGGGTCAGACGTCCAGTCTTGACCTTCTACTGGCACAACATCAGTATGACCCGATAGCACTATACCGCCATTGATTGATGCCATGTTAGAGTCAACATCCCCGCCTGATGCTGGCACACTAACAAATAAATTGGCCTTACTTTGGGCTTTGTCTTGATGACCGTTAAAAGTAAGCATTGGATCTAAGCCCAAACTCACACAATAAGCTTGAACGTCTTCGATAAGCGCAAGATTTGAGTGGCGACTTACTGTATCAAAAGCTATCAAACGTTTAATCCATTCGATACTATTGTTAGGATAAGTTGTGGTTTGATTCGGCAGGGTCATTGAGCAGCTTCCTTACAAAGTTAAGATGGTACTAAACTATAAAACGTTTGAATTAGACGATATGCCTAATACTATACGAATAAAACCATACGAATCAAACTATATAAATAAAACTATATTAGCCAATTCACATTGAACCAAAGACACGAATAAAAGATGTGGCGTAAAATTCCTGAATAAGCTAGGTTGTATTTTAAGAAGGGTTATTTTGATTCATAATATCAATCACCGGTGGAATCGGCTTTGGCATTAGCTTTGGCTTTGGCTTAACCTCTTCCTGCTCAAGTTCTTTAGCAGTTTTAGCATTTACCGACAAACCTGCAATCAATGGCAATGACATCATCGATTTACGAGGTCTTATGGCCAAACTAACTGGTACCATACGTGCAAATTCATATAAATAGAGATATGACTCTTCGCCACCTTCAAACTCATCTTCTGGATCAATACGAATGCTGCCTATTTTTGCTAAATCAGCAAACATTACATTCTCTTCAGCGCTTAAAGTACAGTCAGTCACCCCAAAGCCAGTCATGAAACCATTTGCCCACTGTTTAAGCGCAATAACACGTTCATATAGGTCATGCTCATCATCAGGCACTAGTGGTGAGTATTGATAAGCGTCATCTTTATCCTTAAGCTGAAAAGCAGTATCTTCTGCTTCTTCTGCCAGTAAAGTTAATGCCGCCTCATTCGGAATAGAAAAACTCAGCTCACTCAATAGCTGTTCCCAGTCTTCTATTTTAGAGGGGGCATGACATACCGTCATGAGTCCGGTCATTAAGCCGTGAAGCTCACTAATGGACACATCTGTCCAGTCAGAGAACACTTTTTCCCAATCATTCCAGCCTGAGATATCATCATTCATTACATTTACCTTTTTATATCAACGTTGGTTTTTCTTAAATTATTTATAGTGTTCATCTTATTATGTTTTTATGTCAATTACCTACCTTACTTTATATAGACCTTAGTATGCTATCTCATTTCAATTTTTTAGCTTTGCTAATGATAAAGTATAAAATTTAAATGTTTTTTAAAACACATTCGTTAACAACCTAATGCTAGATATAATGTGGCCATCTATGGCATTATTAAAGGCATTATATACATATCCTTGCATTTTAATTTTATCTAACTTGATTAGAAGTGATACCCCATGACCCAGCCTTTGATTGAAAAACTACAACATTTAGATTCTATATTGCATGATATTAGACAGCGTTATGATAACTCTAACAATGAATTATTTGCCTTAAAACAAACACCTTCATTAGATATCCAAGCTATTGAACAATTACAACAGCAACTTGAAGAGACACAAGATGCTTACGAGCGAGTTTTAACTGAACATCAACACCTTCAACAACAAGTAAGTCAACTTGATCAAGAATATCAGACATTGGCTGAAGCGCATAATGGTCTTACTGAAGAATACAACGATCTATTAAAGAAGTGTGAAGCGTTAGAACAGGCCAATCATACGTTATTGGAAAAAAACCGCTTAGCAAAAGAACATACCAAAGTTGTCATGCAGCGTTTAACTTTGATTGATCAAGCCGTCGACTAAAAGCTGTCTAAAGCTAAAATATCTATCATCTTAATGTCTAAATTACTTATTGATAAATTTTTATATTTTACTTAATGAAGAGATAACTATGTCAACTGAATATCCCAATGATCATGAACCACAAGCGTCAGAGGTAAACTTTAATAAGCCATCTACTACATCTAACTTAGATGCTGATCACAATTTTAAAGAACGTATTGATTATGACACTAGTGAACACGAATTTGACAGTTTAGAAAATAACGAGTTTGACGAAGTAGCATATCAGGGTAAACATTCAGTAGAAACCATTACACCAGCAGACTTTGATACTGAGCCCTCAACCGATCTTAAACTTGAATCAGAGCCTAAATCTGAAGTTACTTTTGACACTGAATATACGGTTGAACCTGAATATACGGTTGAACCTCAATATACAGTTGAGCCTGAGTATAAGGCCGTAGAAATAAGTATCTTAAATAAATACTATACTATTAACTGTCCTGTTGGTGAAGAATATGAGCTTTTTGCAGCCAACGATTTTATTAATAATTTTATTGAAGATCTTCGTGCACAAGCCCCAGATTTGCCGCATGAGAATCTATTGGTGCTATGTTGCTTAAACCTATATGAAAAACTTCAAAATTCAAAAAGTAAGGCGATAGAATCTGAAGAAAGTATCACTAAAGCCACTCAACTCATTGATCAAATGATTCATGATATGCAACTGGTACAATAATGGATTATTAAAATCTAAATATTCCTACTGCAATTAGAATTTTTAAGGCTGCCAAATTTTTGAGTAGCCTTTTGTTTATCCAATTGTTTATCCAAAAAAAGGTAATAGTCCAATCTTGACGGAAGATACGTATGCAATCAATAGCCTATTAAGCTTTAGGACTATTCTTTTGTATAGTAGGAATTAGGCACTAAATCTTGTTATGAAAATCTGCCTGATGATCATAATTACAAAAGAACCAGCTTGTCATTTTTTTCAATTCTTGATTCTTCACAAACAATTGTTTTTGTAGTGCTTCATAATTGGCATTGGCTTGTTTTTTTTGTTGACGACTTAAAGATTTTTGATGAGCACTATTTTTAACAGCGCTCTCATGAGTCGAGATTTGCTGTTTAATAGCCGCTACTTCAGACGTCAGCTCAGTGATTTGTTGTTGCTCAGATTCTAATAAAGAATCTACTGGCTTAGTTTCCATAACACCACGATACTCCGCTAAAGGATAACCGCAAAAGTCACAATCTCTAGGCGTTATCACATCTCCTTGCTTAGGCATAAACTGCTGAGGTGGTTTGGGGTACATAAATTTAAAAAAGGCCCACATTACAAGACTAATTATAATGAAGGTAAAGACAAATGCTAACATGATAAATTTCCTAGTTTTGCCTGCTAAATAGATTAGGCTTGGATATAACATAAAAATTTGATGTTATACTAAAGGTAATTGTATCGTTTTTTGATAACAAAAACCTTTAACAATATAAACAACTAAATATTATACGTCATACTGTATTTGATAAGGTATTACCAACAACAAATAGCTCTTATATCGAAGGCTATGTATTATAAAAACTATCATTGTTGAACCATGTTGTTAATGGTTTTTATATTGTGATATATCAAATTGCTTTAGTTACAGTGCGCTATTATGTACTTCTCTGCTTTGCATCATACTGGTATAAAACTTCGACAAGAACTTTAAGGATTAAGATTCGATTAACATAAATGCTAAGCGTTACTGTACTCAAAGCCAACACTAAAAAAACTTAATAAGTTGCCTTTGAAATCATACGATTAGCGCTAAAACCCATAACCAATAGGACCTAATGATGTCTAATGAAAACAACAGTACTGAAACCATAGGAAAGTCGCTGAAATTTGCCATGGCACAATCTCACTTTATGGTGGGAGACATCCAATCCAATATTGAAAAGATGCGTAGTTTAGCCATCGAAGCACGTAATAATGGCGCTGATATTATTATTTTCCCAGAATTGGCATTATTGGGATATCCACCAGAAGACTTATTACTGCGCCCAAGCTTATCAGATCGTGTAAAAGCAGCTTTAAGTTCTTTAAACGACATAAATGACATTGTTATGATCATCGGTTATCCGCATGTTGATTATCATGGCACTTTCAACTCTGCAGCTATTATTCAAAATGGTCAGCAAAAAGGCTTCTATCACAAACAATATTTGCCTAACTATGGTGTGTTCGATGAGCGTCGTTACTTTGACAAAGGCCGTAATCAAGTTCTTTTTGACTATCAAGGTGTTACTATTGGCTTACTCATATGTGAAGACTTATGGCAAGAAGAGCCTATTAAAGCATTAAAAGATCAAGGCGCTAACTTATTAGTAACTATTAATGCTTCGCCTTTTGAAGCGGGTAAACAACAGGCTCGTCAAAATTTATTAACTAAACGTGCGACAGACAACGACCTTCCTATCGTATATGTAAACGCAGTGGGAGGTCAGGATGACTTAGTGTTTGATGGTGGCTCTATGGCAATCCAACAAAACGGCACAGTAGCTCATGAAGCACCCCGCTTTTTAGAGCATATGTTATATGCTAGTTTTGATGCTAAAAGTGGACAGTTTGATACTCAACTAAAAGAACCACTGCAACTAAGTGCAGAATCTGAAACCTATCAAGCTTTGGTAGTAGGTTTGCGCGATTATGTAAATCATTCAGGCTTTGAGGGGGTTATTGTTGGTCTATCAGGGGGTATCGACTCTGCCTTAACCCTGTGTATAGCAGTCGATGCTCTTGGTGCGGATAAAGTCTATGCGGTGATGATGCCATACGAATACACCTCTCAAATCAGCTTAGAAGATGCCCAAGCTCAAGCACGCCGATTGAATGTATCTTATACCGTATGTCCCATTCATGATGCTGTTGACGGCATGCGTCATACTTTAGCACCATTATTTAGTAAAGCTAAAATGGACACTACAGAAGAGAATATTCAAGCCCGTGCTCGTGGAATGGTGTTAATGGCATTGTCTAATAAGTTTGGTCATTTAGTTATTACAACAGGCAATAAATCTGAAATGGCAGTTGGCTATGCAACCTTATATGGCGATATGGCAGGCGGATTTGACGTATTAAAAGACGTTTATAAGACTCAAGTTTATGCCCTAGCTAACTATCGCAATCGTTTAGAAGATACTGACGTTATTCCTGATCGTGTCATTACCCGTCCACCTTCAGCTGAGCTACGTCCCGATCAAAAAGATCAAGACAGCCTACCTGATTACGATATTTTAGATGCTATCTTACAAGCCTATATCGACAACGATTTAGGATTTGACGAAATCACCGCCCAAGGCTTTGATCCAGATATGGTCCGCCAAACCATACGTATGGTGGATAGAAGTGAGTATAAGCGTCGCCAAGCTGCTATAGGTACCAAAGTCACTCATAAGGCTTTTGGTAGAGAACGCCGTTACCCGCTCGTAAATGGCTGGAGCATTGAAAGCAACTGATTTTATAGTCTTATCATCTTATAGTCTTAGGATTTGCCTACAAGCTAGGAATCATCAAAGTTACTATATTACAAACTTAAAAATTACAGACTTAAAAATTACAAACTTAAAAAGAGGAGCCTCAAAAAATAGAGGCCCCTTTTTTTTATAACGTTTTTTATTAGGTTAGGACAAGATAAGTTATATAGTATGCTTCATAATTCACCATATAATAGATAGAATTAAATAAACGGCGTGTAAACTTGTCTCTTAAACCAAACTTGTCTGCTAAGCTAAACTATTTTCTTGAGCCAAACTATTCTCTTGCACCAAAAATTGCACTACCGACTCTTACCATAGTCGAACCATTCGCAATAGCCTGCGCCATATCACCGCTCATACCCATGCTCAAAGTATCCCACTGAGTTAGCTCCGTATGATTAAGCCGTATCTTATCAAAAAGCACTTTGGTACGTTCAAAAGCATCTGTCCCCTCTTTTGAGGGAATAATCATTAACCCACGTACATTAAGTTTTTTATAGCTTTTAATAGTAGTGATTAGAGTGTCAAGTTCGCTAGGCAAACATCCTGACTTACTGTCTTCATTGTCTATATTAACTTGAACCAACACATTTAATTTGTCTAATCCTTCAGCTCGTTGATCGTTAAGCCGCTTTGCAATAATTTCACGTTCGATGGTATGCACCCAATCAAAATTTTCTGCGATTTCTTTGGTTTTATTACGCTGAATGTGACCAATATAATGCCAAACAATATTTCTGGTTTTCGGAGAGCAAGCACTAAGCGCTTTAATTTGTGCCATTTTCTCTGTAGCTTCTTGTAGATAGTTTTCACCAAAGTGAACTTGTCCCGCCTCTGCTAACTCAACAATCATTTCAACCGGCTTGGTTTTGGACACAGCCAATAAAGTGACAGACTCTGAATTGGAAGCAGCACAAGCTTCAGCTATTTTCTGGTTTACTTGTTGCCATCTTTGTAATAATGTCGAATTCATTATTATGTCCTCCTAATGCGTCGTTAGTCATTTACATAGTTAAGTATTACAATTATTTTAAATATTAGATTCAGTTTAAGTTGTAGGCTCAATAATTTCATTACTCACCGCTATTGCTCTATTAGCAATACTTTATAAAATATCGCCTAAGTCTGAAGACTATAGTTTAAATGCTATAGTTTGAATGCTATGCTAAGCCATTCATAATGAACGGCAAATAACTAAATATGCAGTAAATAGACTTGTTATGATACCAGTTGCGACATAATCTTTAACGACATTATTAATTCA
>NZ_JAGLBC010000037.1 GCF_018260395.1 Psychrobacter sp. | reverse complement strand
TTAAAAGAGGTTTTAAAAGAGGTTTTAAATTATGCTTTAAACGTAATTATTAACCTTAATTAAATCAGATTAAACGAGTTATATTACTAATCGGGAACATTATGAGCCAAACTGATGCCAATCAATCACAAAATAAATCAATTGACAATCATGATCAGCAACCTAAACGCGTCCTTACTGGTATAACGACAACCGGTATTCCACATTTAGGAAATTATGTCGGTGCTATACGGCCTGCGATACTGTCCTCACAAAATAGCCTTAATGATCAAGACCAATCTTTCTTCTTCTTAGCAGATTATCATGGCATAATTAAATGCTATGATCCCAAGCAAATTCATGAATCAACCAAAGCGATCGCTGCAACGTGGTTGGCTTGTGGTCTAGACCCAGAAAAGGTAGTATTTTATCGTCAATCAGATGTGCCTGAAATTCCAGAGCTGGCTTGGATTTTAAACTGTTCATGTCCTAAAGGGCTGATGAACCGAGCCCATGCTTATAAAGCTGCGGTCGACATTAATAATGAAAAAAACGATGTGGATCCTGATCAAGGCATTACTATGGGTCTGTTTGGGTATCCGGTATTAATGGCAGCAGATATATTAATGTTTAATGCCAGCCATGTGCCCGTAGGGCGCGATCAAATCCAACATATCGAAATGGCTCGTGACATTGCTGGCACATTTAATCACAAGTACAAAAACTTATTTACCCTGCCCTCTGCAGTTGTTGATGATGCTATGCCATTGCTGACAGGTCTTGATGGTCGCAAGATGAGTAAAAGCTATGGTAATACTATTCCTTTATTTGGTGACTACAACCCGCAAATAGACCCTGAAAAGCAGATGCGTAAAGCCATTATGCAAATTGTGACCAACTCTCAAGCGCCTGAAGAGCCCAAAAATCCTGACGACTCAGTAATTTTTGAGATTTATAAAGCTTTTGGTACCACAGAAGAAATAGCCAATTTACGCACTCAATTTGAAGCGGGGATTGCTTGGGGTGATGCCAAACAGATTTTATTTGAAAAGATTAATAGTGAAATTGCCCCTTTTCGTGAGCGTTATTTTGAGCTGATGGCCAATCCTAAAGAGTTAGAGGAAATCTTATTGTGTGGGGCTGAAAAAGCTCGTCGCCATAGCCGTAAGCAACTGGATAAAACGCGCCGTGCGATTGGTATTAAACCATTGGCAAAACTATAATAGCTCGTATAAATAGCTTGATTGAATTCAAGCTAAATATTGAAGTAGGTCAAGTTACTTAATTTTGAGACAGCATGCACTGCGAGTAAACACTAAGCTAAGATAAGCTTGTTATCTTAGCAGTGGATAAGAATTCTGTGCTCGATGCCGGTCATCTTTACTATCTAACTGTTAATGGGATATGGCTGACAGATCATATCCCATTTAATTCAATCATAAACTCGATGGCACTAATGACCAATCAAACTGAACCACCCTTAAGCGTTAGAATCTACACCACGCCTATTAAGTCATTGCCGCAGGATTTGTATGTGCCGCCGCAAGCCTTTGCTATTTGGCTCGATCAGTTTGAAGGCCCACTCGACTTTTTATTATATTTGGTCAAAAAGAACAATTTTGACATTACCGATACTGCCATTTTGCCAATTACTGAGCAATATTTGGCTTATATCGATGAGCTTGATGCCGATCATTTTGAGCTGGCTGGCGATTATCTGCTAATGGCCTCTACCTTGATAGCTATAAAGACCGAGTTGTTGTTACCAGCGCCTGAAAAGCTAGAAAATGAGCGTGATCCGAAAGCCGAATTAATAGCTCGTTTAGAGGACTATGCGCAAATTAAGGAAGCTGCGCGACGTTTAGATAAATTGATACGTTTGGAACGAGATGTCTTTTTGGCGATGGCAAGCCTGCCAGACCCTGAGGTTATGGCGGCTGAACTGCCAAGCTATCCTGCTGAAATGCTGGTAGAAAGCTTATTAAAAATGCAGCTTAAACCTGATTATCAAATGCACAATATTAAGGTTGATCCTATCCCCTTATCTGATCGTATTGCCAGTATCAGTCGCCAGTTAAGCGAGCGCGGTGAGGGTGCATTTATTGAGCTTATTGACCAAAGTCAGGGACGTCTTGGAGTGGTAGTCAGTTTTGTGGCAGTTCTAGAATTAATGAAGCGTCAGATTATTGACGTTATCGCTATTAAGGATGCAGAACAGTCTATTTCAGGCGAGCAAACTTTCGAACAGCCAAACCACACCAAGCTTCCTAACATTGACATAGCAGATTCACAATACTCTTATAGCTTATCAAATCTTAAGCTACGCTGGTTGGCTTAAGAGTATTTGTTTATGACACTTAATCTTAACGATTTTACTTACTATTATAATTTCCAATTTTAAACATTTAGCGATTACTCATGTCAAAAAAAACCGACGAATCTTTTTTAGAAGACTTACCATATGCTGACCGCCATTTAGTGAACAAGCTGTCTATTTCTAGCAAAGACTCTGCTACTAATCAACAAGCGACTACTCAACAAGCGGCTTTCCAACAAACGACTACTCAACTAGCGACTAACCAACAAGCGACTAACCACTCGCACCTTAGTACCTTTAACCGCTATGACTTGTTGAGTCGTAAAATAGAGGTGCTATTATATGCTTCTGAAGCTCCATTAACTGGCAGTCAACTCAAAAAATATCTGACATTATCAGAACATGAACTTCAAACTGCTTTGGTGATATTGCAGCAACGACTGACTACCGGCGTGCTTAATTTAAGCGAGTCTGCTAGCGGCTATCGTTTACAGATACGCTGTGAATATAGTGCTCTTATCCAAAATATTTTCCCGCAGCGTCTTGAGAATTTAAGCCAAGCTTTACTTGAGACTTTAAGCGTAATTGCATACAAGCAGCCTGTAACACGTAGTGATATTGAACAAGTGCGTGGCGTAACAGTCTCGAGTAATATATTAAGACAATTATTTGATAAAGGTTGGATTGTTGAGAAAGGCTATCGAGACACTTTAGGTCGCCCTGCCCTTTTGCATACCACTTCTGAATTTTTGGATGCTTTTGGTCTAGAGAATTTAGAGCAGTTACCACCTCTTCCAGAATTGAACTTAACTACTGAATAATTCAAAAGTTTCCTATTAGCATCATTTAAAAAACCACTACGGCTGATAAGCTAATCCGTATATATAATGAATAATAGGGTTTAGGCTGTATTTAGCACATAACAAAGTTTAAGTTATTACATGACAGGCAGTCATAAATTTATAAGGATATAAAATTAAACCAATGATAAATCAAACTTTAAATATAATAGGTACTCAAGACAACCAACAAATTGCTGTTTGGCATATAACAGACGATGAATTTAAGCGTACCTGCTGTGATGTTCAGACTAATAATCAAAACAATAGCAATAAAAAACAAAATCTTTTATTCATCCATGGTGCCTTTTCAGACAAAAGTGTATGTCTAGGCATTGCCAGTTATTTTGCATCTTTAGGTCACCAGTGTTTTATTATGGAATGGCGAGGTCATGGCGCTAGCGCTCAGCCGAAAATGCCCTATCATCTAGAAGACGTTGCTTTTTTTGATGTGAAGGCCACTTTTCATTACTTACTTGACGAGCTAAACCTCGATAATTTGCATTGTATTACCCATAGTGGCGGCGGTATTTGCCTGACTATGTTTCTGACCCGTCACCCTGAGTTTGTGGATAAAATATCTAGTATGACTATGTTTGCCTGCCAAGCTTTTGCAGCTGCTAACACGCCTTCAAGCTATACAAAACTACTTTTAAGTAAAGCCGTTACCCGGCAAATAGGTATTATCAAGGGTAAAAGTCTAAATTTAGGGACGATGAATGAAAGCTATTATTTATTGTCGCAGTGGATGGACTGGAACCTAAACCGCAACTTCTCGAGTTATGTATCTACACCGATCAGTCAGCAATTGGCTGCATCGGCTCAAGTAATTGCGAAGCCGTTGGTTAAGCCTGTATTAAATTCGTTTGTAAAACCTTTGGTTAAGTCCATGGCCAAACCAGTACCTAAGCAAGCACGCTTGAATGTCACCAAACTAGCTAGATCGAATTCAAGACCTAAAGATACATCTCCACCCATAGACTATCGGTCACTCATGCCTAATATCACTGTTCCCATTTATTCTATTTGTGGAACTGGCGACTCTGTTGCACCACCACGAGGGTGCTTAAAGTATTTACAGGCCTTTAAAAACTCAAAGAATCAATTTCGAGAATTTGGCACTGCACATGGAAATTTGGAAAATTATAATCATACCCGTATCTTTTTAAGCCGCAATGCCGCCACCGAAGTTTGGCCTAGTGCACTTGATTGGATTGAGAGGAATAGTAAAGAGGCATAGTTGATAGCTATTGATAGTTTACATTAATCTAAAAGTTTTACTGTATAACTATATAGGGTTAAAAAATTCTAGTCGTAAATTGTTCAACAGTTATAACTTGAATTTGCATCGCTCAGGTTTTTTAATAATAAACTTGTAAATATATAGCCATTAGTTAATCCTAATAGCGTATAATAAGCCCCGTAATTTATATTTAAAATTATCTACATTGTGAAATGTAGCCACTCACCGATTCAAGGATGCATAACATGCCTCAATCAAATCAACCTACTGCGTCAAATCATCCAGATACAACTCCAGACAGCGATGTTTATACCGATCTAAACGGTGATTATCAATTTGCCTCTTCAACTACCCAATCTAGTACTGCTGGCTCTGAAAAACTTCAAAAAGCTTTAGCTCGCATGGGTCTTGGCTCACGTCGTCAAATGGAAGAAGTCATTAAATCTGGTCGTGTGTCTATTAACCAAAAGCCTGCCACCATTGGTGATCGTGTAGAACAAACCGATGAAATTCGTGTGGATGGCCGTCTCATAAAATACAAATCAGAACGCGAAAAGCGTCGTCGTGTGTTGGCATACTATAAGCCAGAAGGTGAAATCTGTTCTGCCAATGATCCTAAGGGTCGTACCACTGTATTTGAACGTTTACCAAAGCTTACGCATGATCGCTGGATAATGGTAGGGCGTCTAGATATCAACTCTACTGGTTTGTTGTTATTCACTAATGATGGCGAATTGGCACATCGTTTAATGCACCCTTCTAATGAAATTGTACGTGAATATGCGGTACGTATCTTAGGTGAGCTATCTCCTGAAATGATGCGCAATTTAACCGAAGGCGTTATGCTTGAAGACGGTCTTGCTAAGTTTGAAGACATCAAGCAAGGTGGTGGTGAAGGCGTAAACAAGTGGTACCACGTTAAGCTTAAAGAAGGTCGTAACCGTGAAGTTCGACGATTAATTGAATCACAAGGTCTCAAGGTTAGCCGTTTGCTACGAACCAGTTATGGCTCTGTCGATTTACCAAAAGAATTGCGTACAGGACGCTTTATTGAGTTAGACAGAAAAGAGATTCATCGTCTTATTGATCTAGTAGGTATACGCCCTCGTGTAGACATGGGTGTACATGGTAAAGCGAAAGAGAAAAAAGAACGCTTCCAGAAAAAACCTCTGAAAGCTCGCACCATTCGTACCAGCTCTAGAAGCGGCGTTACTGGCACTACTACTTCTAACAGTAACTCTAATGCTTCAAGAAACTCGAACCTTAACTCTAGTAATAGCAACTCTAGTAATAGCCGTGGTAGAGATGCGAGTAATAGAGGCACTAAGCGTTAATTTTGCTTACGCATCTGCTCATATAGACCTAGCTCGATATAAATTTCTATATAAAATAACTGAGCCCCGAGTTAGGTAATACCTATCTAGGGGCTTTTTAGTAACTCAAGAATTATTAATTAATATAGGTTATTCACGTTGCTTTAGATAGCGTTGCATCACTTGCATGTCTTGCAATGCGTCAATTTGATGCCTTTTTAATAAACTATCAAGCTGGTTCTCAATATTGCTCAGCACTTGTAATAATAAATCTAGCGCTTGCTGCTTATTTTCACTTATCTTATTTGAGCTATTATTCGCTGTACTGGTTGTTGAGACTGTATTGGTTGCAGAGACTGTATTGATTGATAAGTTAGTACGCTTATCTATACTTGCCCTGTTAGTGGCTTGTTGCAGTAAGGCTTCTTGGCGAGCGATACGTTGATAGCTATTAATTAATTCAGGCAAACGGGTTTGTAGTAACTTACCGACCACAAACTCCTCTTCACTCAAAGCTAGAGTTTGACCACCTTCAATAGATTCAGTACGTAACTGCTGAAAAACATCTGCTTTGCCATCAATACGTAACAGTTGTTCTGTTACAACAGGTGGCAAGCCTTTAATTTGAGACTCAGCCAAAGTTAGCTGAAGCATCGGTGGTAATGGCAACTGCGAAGGTTCAACATATTTTAGGGTGCCAGGAGTAATACCGACAGCGCGATGAAACGCAAGCCAGCCTTTGCGCCCAACATATCCTGTTGCCATAATAGCCACTACCCCTGCTCCTATTAGCACACTCATAAAAATTTACTACCTCTTTTTTAGCTGGCGTCTAACAGACTTTATTCTTCAAACCGCTGTTGTAAATAGCGATTGGTGGCAAGCAGCTTCTGACCATCTTGATGATAAGCGGCATCAAGAAGTCCATCAAACTGTGTATCTACTGTATTTAAGACTTCTAATAAAGCCTCCCTTCCAGTCATGTCAGAGTTCTTGATTTTAGTAGTATCAGCTCGGCTTACATCATTGCTACGTTTCGCATCTAGCACGACCGTTTTATTAGATGTGCTATCTAAATCGTGCAAACGACGATAATCTGCTACAGCTTCTGGGATATGTTTGTCCATCACGTTCTTGATCATAATATATGTTTCAGTGACCGCATCTTTATCGTCTATAACGCCATCATTATTAGTATCCCCATACAGCATTTTAAGTCTTTCACCTTTATCACTGATCAGATCTAACTTCTGCTTAACCTCTGTTGGAAGACTTTTTTCGGGAATATACCCCAACTGCGGCATGGCTTTATACTCAAGCATCTTTGGCTGAGTCAATTTCTTAACCCCACGATAGCCCAAATATATTCCAGTCGCTGGCAGTAAACCATATAGTATAAACATCAGCACCATTGCAGTTGCATGCGTCATTGTTCCATCCTTTCATTGTTTTTATTGTTGATAGAAGTTAATACTCATATTTAGTCTAAATACACTATACTTATGATTCAAAAAGACATCACCTATAATCCTATTTTAATAATTTACCCTGAGATAACTAGATGGATTATGTATCAGGCTTCGCCTTGGGCCTATCGCTTATATTTGCAATTGGCTCTCAAAATGCGTTTATCTTAAAACAAGGCCTAAAAAAACAACACGTTTTCGCCCTGTGTTTATTTTGCGCCATTTCTGACGCATTGCTAATCTGTGCTGGAGTGGCAGGCTTTGGGGCAATTACTGCTAAGTATCCCAATGTAGTCAACATTGCAAAAATAGCAGGGGCGATGTTCTTGTTGGTATATGGTTTGCAAAGCCTATATTCAAGTTTTACCAAGTCACATGCGCTGACTCAAGACACTCAAAATGTGACCAGCTTAAAGAAATCTTTATTACTTTGCTTTGGGTTTACTTGGCTTAACCCTCATGTTTACTTGGATACATTAGTTTTGGTTGGTATGGTGTCTACAGGCGCAAGTAGTAAACTAGGGTTTGGTATAGGTGCCGTTACAGCCTCATTTGTGTTCTTCTTTAGTCTAGGCTATGGAGCAAGATTATTATCACCCTTATTTGCCAAACCTAAAGCTTGGAATATATTAGACGCATTAGTCGGCCTTTTGATGCTATATCTAGCTTGGCATCTTTACAGCGGTTAAGAAGCGATAAATTATGAAATTCAATCTATAAAAAAAGGCGTCAACAATATAATGTAGAAGCCTTTTTAGTTTAAATCATTTGCTAGCAGTTTTATTTAAAATTGTTATCTATAGTGTTTAATTACAAATTACATAAACAACGTTTCCATAAAACTTATTATGCCAAGTCGGGGAAAATAGTACGAATACCACTCACCAAGATTTCAATGGCAACTGCTGCCAATAGCATCCCCATTATACGACTTATAATATTAAGTCCTGTATCACCTAATAGTTTACTTAATCGACCTGCTGCCATTAACGCCAAATAACAAAATATCGCAATCAGTAGGCCTGCTATGATAATGGCTAATTTTTGTTGCCAATTGGTCACTTGAGCAGAATAAATAATAACGGTAGAAATACCACCAGGACCAACAATCATTGGAATAGCTAATGGCACTACGGCTGCGGCAGTACTACCGATACCTTCAATACTATCGTCAATGCCAATGTTTTCCTGATTGGGTTTAGCTGGATTACCATCACCATTCATCATATTGATGGCAATTAAAAAAACCAAAACCCCACCTGCCACTTGGAACGAACCAATAGAGATACCTAGTGCTCTTAATAATGACTCGCCAGCTACAGTAAAAAAAGTAATGGTAACAAACACGGTTAAGCTACTGATACGCGCAAAACGCCGCTTATCAGTCATGCTATAACCTCGGGTAGAATCTAAAAATAAGGTTAAGGCGCTAAAGGGGTTTATTAGCACCATAAACGCTATGATTATTTTGACAATTTCAGTGTCCATTATACGCGCTGCAGTTTCATCAAATGGGGCAAATTAATTTATTCAATTGGAGCAAATAAATAGTATTGGTGATTATACATTAAGGTTGGTGATTACTTTTCAATACCAATCAAATTATCTATCAAATAAACACTTTTTAAAATAAACGACTATCAATGGCTTTAAGCAGAAAAATCCATGCCTATGTCCAAGGCTGTGGTACTGTGAGTCAAATAGCCCATTGCTATAAAATCAACCCCAGTTTTAGCAACGGTAACTACGTCATCTGGAGTAATGCCACCTGAAGCCTCAGTTTTTATATTTGCATTTTGCTGATACTTACACATGGCTACTGCTTCACGTAAAGTTTCTGGGTCCATATTGTCTAATAAAACCAGTTCTGCACCAGCATCAATTGCCTGTTGTAGTTGCTGTAGCGTATCTACTTCAATTTCAATAGGGATTAAATGACCGGCCAATTGTTTGGCCTGAGCAATAGCCTTAGTAATATTACCGGCAATGGCAATGTGATTGTCTTTAATCAGAATAGCATCGTCCAGACCCAAACGATGATTACGACCACCACCACACCGTACAGCATACTTTTGAATGCTGCGAAGACCAGGAATCGTCTTACGGGTACAGGTGATTTGAGTAGGATAATCTGCAACTAAGTCGACCACTTTTCTGGTAGCGGTAGCAATGCCACTTAAGTGAGTCATAAAATTTAGGGCAGTGCGTTCAGCAGTCAATAAATTGCGCGCATTGCCACTAATAGTAGCCAATATCTCACCTTTAGTAACCCAAGCCCCATCGTGAGTATGCGCAGTGAATTCAATGGACGAATCTACTTGCTCAAAAGCCAGTCTGGCTAAATCTAAACCACAGACCACACCGTCATCACGGACAGTAAGGGTTAATGACGCTTGTTTGACTGCTGGTATCGTTGCTTGCGAAGTAACATCACCACGGCGTCCTAAGTCCTCATTCAATGCGTTATTAATCAGTGGTATCAATAACACATCATTAAGTGGAGGTTCAATAATATCAACTGGGCGAACTCGTTGCTGGTCACTTGTGAGAGATGTTGCAGACATATAGAATCCTTTTTAAATATTTTATCTAATCTTAGAAGGAGCATAATGCTTTAAGTTGAATAGTACTATTTATAATCTTATAAGTTAAGCTTGATACAATAAGTAAGACACTTTAACCAATAATACTCATAATGAGCATAAATATAGCTAACAAAAACTATATTAGCAATGATTAATCTAAAATAAATATTAATCTCTAAGCTGACTGGAACATTAAAATTTATAAATTCAGATTATCGGCTAGTGTAGACACTCGGCTAGAGTATATTATCGGCTAATGAAGATCATTGGCTAATATAAATTATCGGCTATTGCTCTTAGGAAGCTTACTATCCATCAACAGGCTTTGTAGATTAATATCAAATCGGAACCGATATAACTTAGCTGGTCTCCCTCGGCCGACTTGACTACTATTGCCAGTAGGTTCCAATAGATTCTGGCTTTCAAGCAGACGTCTAAAGTTTTGTTTATGAAGAGGCACACCTGATAAGGCTTCGACACTTTGTTGAAGCTGTAATAAGGTAAACTCGTCTGGCATTAATCCAAAAATTAGTGGACGGTATTCAATTTTTGCACGCAGTCTAGATATGGCAGTAGCGATAACCCGGCGGTGATCGTAATACATCGGCTCACCAATAATTCGATGCCAATTTTTAGGTAATTTACTGGCATTATAATCCGGTGATTCAGGCAATAACCCAGCCTCATAAAGCATTTCGTAGCGAAGCAAGGCATGCTCAGCTACCCACTTATTAAACATCTCTTTGGCACTACTGCTGTGGCGATCTTCACAAGCGATCACTTGCTTAAAGTCAGAATCTTGCTCCCAATCCCCGCCCCAACATAAGTAGATGCGTTGTAAGCGTTTTATTCTCACTTGCTCACTGTCTGCAGCATCTGCCCATTGTTTCAGCTTATGGGTAATTTGCTGGGTATTACTCTCATCTATTAGATGATTTTCATAAGGAAAATAGTCATACCAATCCCGCCAACGCGCCTGATTATGCGAACTTTGAACATCGTCATAACTTAAATCTGATTGAGAGCTAGAAGCTAAAGTCTTATTTACATTAATATCAGTACTTTTTTGAATGGCTACTGGCTGCGTCATCGCTTCTTGTACCAAGCCCATGTAACTGACATACACAAGCGCATGGCCATCTATATTACGTCGATTGGTATCTACAAAGGTATACAGCTGCTCAATGTACCCAAGCGGCTGCTGCGTTTGTTCCTCTACCCATTGACGTACTCCCGCTTGTAAGGAGCGGTGTAGCGGCATCAATGGTCCATTCGGTAATAGCTTACCGCCATCAACTGTCAGCACTCGAGCACGGCTGTTGGTAATGGCAATCAATACCGCTACTACTTCAGTAGTACCGCTACCTTCGCTGTGCGCATGAGAAAAAGACAAACTCATATTTATCATCAATCTAATTAAAACTAAGAAATTTAGTATATCGCTTAATACCTTTAATTAAAAACTTTGTGTGAATTAATTAGGTAGTTAGGTTGTTAAGTCGCTAATTAGTTAAGTAGTTAAGTAGTTAAGTAGTTAATAGCCAATAAGAACTGTAAGTCATTAATTTTAAATAAATTAATTCACAACTTACATATCACATAAAATTTTATTTAAAAAATTTCTTGTATTTATGCTCAAATCGAGCATAATTATATAACTCCATTTCATAAATGACTTTTGAGCTTTAAAAGTTTGTTCTGACTCTGAATGGGTTAGATTTTAATTAATGGTTTATTAATTAACTGTTGATTAAGTGCTAAATGAGTTGAATACACAATTTAGTATTTAAACCATATTGTATAAGGGATTTATTATGACAGCCTCAGGAACTAGCCCAGTTGCCACCAATAAAGTTAATACTGCTGAAAAGGTAGCACTTTTTGCCTATGACGCGCCTACTTTATCGCAAAGTAATCAGCAATCTACTGGCTGTAATATCGATATTGAATATGCTAAAGCCAAGATACCTGCTGAGCTATCTCGCAGTGAGCGAATGCAAATTGAAAAAAATATCAAACGCTTGCTGAAAGAGCATAATGCCGTTTTGGTGGCTCACTATTATGTCGACCCTTATATCCAAGATTTGGCTTTAGAGACCGGTGGCTGTGTTGGCGACTCTTTGGAGATGGCACGCTTTGGTAAAGAGCATGATGCTCAGACTTTGGTAGTGGCTGGCGTACGCTTTATGGGTGAATCTGCCAAAATCCTTAGCATGGAAAAGACAGTGTTGATGGCCGATTTAGAAGCAGAATGTTCATTAGATTTAGGCTGTCCTATTGATGAATTCAGTGCGTTTTGTGATCAGCATCCAGACCGCACCGTTGTGGTTTATGCCAATACCAGTGCGCAAGTAAAGGCTCGTGCTGATTGGGTAGTGACCTCTTCAGTTGGCTTAGAAATTGTCACTCATCTACATGAGCAAGGCAAAAAGATCATTTGGGGTCCGGACCGCCATTTAGGCAAATATATCCAAAAACAAACCGGCGCTGATATGCTGCTGTGGCAAGGCTCATGTATTGTTCACAATGAATTTAAAGCACGTGAGCTTGAGCAATTAAAAGCTGAACATCCAGAAGCTGTGGTACTGGTTCACCCTGAGTCACCAGACAGTGTGGTCGAATTGGCAGATGTGGTGGGTTCAACCAGCAAATTATTGAATGCTACCAAGGAGATGGACGCTAAAACTTTCATTGTTGGCACTGATCTAGGCATTTTACACGAAATGCAAAAGCACTCGCCTGACAAACTATTTTTAGCAGCTCCAACAGCGGGCGAAAGTGCTACTTGTAAGAGCTGTGCTTTTTGCCCTTGGATGGCGATGAATGGTCTAAAAGGTATTGAGCAGTGCTTAGAAAATGGAAGTGGTGAAATTAAGCTTGCACCTGAACTTGCAGAAGCGGCTTTAAAACCCCTACAACGCATGCTTAATTTTGCAGCTGAGCAAAAACGCCGGGTCGCAAGCAGTGGCGATATGATTAAAGATCGTCCATTGTTTGCTAACGTTGGTCCTGCTTAAACGTCAGCTAAAACTATCCAATTATTAAAAGAGCCTGCTTATGACTACCTCGACAACTAACTCTTCTTCATGCTTATCGCTTGAAGCTGACTGTGCTCAATCTGAATCTACCCCTAAATCTTTAGAGGATACCGTCATGACCCAGCATTGTGATGTACTGATCATAGGCGCAGGTTTGGCAGGCTTAGCTACCGCATTGTCATTACCTAAGCAATTAAATGTGATGGTTTTGGCCAAAGATGATTTGAGCGCTTGCTCAAGTTATTACGCACAAGGAGGTATTGCGGCGGTCATTGATAGCCAAGATACCGTGTCAGACCATGTAAGTGATACCCTAATTGCAGGAGATGGACTGTGCGATCAACAGGCAACTACCGATATATTGTCTCAAGGTAGTGATGCTATTAAATGGCTGTTATCCCATAAGGTTCCTTTTACTACTAAGAACCATGATGAACCGCATAGCCATGTTGAGCCGCAGATTAACAATGATGTTGTATCACTTGCCGAGTTACATTTAACTCAAGAGGGCGGCCATGGCTGTCGTAGAGTAGCACATGCTGATGATGCAACTGGCAGACATATCATGACTAGCCTGCAACATCAGATTTTGACTGCTAAGAATATAACTTTATTGCCTTTTCATGAGGCGTTAAGCTTAATCACCACAGGCGAAGAGGTTAAGCATTGTATAGGCGCAGAGGTTATTAACACACAAACCAATACGTTAATACGTTTTGCTAGTAAAGCAGTGGTACTTGCTAGCGGAGGACTAGGTCAATTGTTTAAACGAGCCACTGCGCCTAATGTCTGCGTGGGTGACGGTATCATGATGGCATGGGAAGCAGGCTGCCGTTTGGCGAATTTAGAATTTATTCAATTTCACCCTACTGGCTTAGTGTATAACCATGAAAATGTTAGTAGTAATTTTCTAATATCTGAAGCGGTACGAGGTGAAGGTGGTCTTTTATTGTGCCCAGTGACCCACCAACGTTTTATGCCCGATTACGATGAGCGTGAAGAATTAGCGCCTCGTGATATTGTGGCACGAGCAATTGCCACTGAGATTGATAACAATGGCTTAGGTTATGTCCATTTAGATATCTCTCATAAACCGGCAGAGTTTGTAAAACAACATTTCCCAGATATTTACACCCATTGCTTAAGCTTAGGTATAGATATTACTAAGGGTCCTATACCGGTAGCCCCTACGGCTCACTATACTTGTGGCGGAGTAGTGACCAACGCTAATGGCCAGACTGATGTGCAAGGCCTATATGCGGCAGGTGAAGTTGCCAATACAGGATTACATGGTGCAAATCGCTTGGCCAGCAATTCTTTACTTGAGTGTGTGGTAGTCGGTCGAAAAATTGCTTCTCAGCTTGCCACTCATTTAGTGTCTGACTCCATTGATTCTGACTCTTCGCTGTATAAAAATAAAACTGTCCTCAATTCTCAAAAAAAGGTTTCGCAGGCGCAGTTAAAAGTATCCACCTATTATTTATATCAGTCGGCCTCGCTCGATGACGCCTCACTTACTGATATGGATTTTCAGACTGATATTGATTTTCAGCAAAAATTAAAAGAGTTAAAGCAATTAATGACTGACAAGATGGGCATTAGACGTAATAGACAGAGTCTAAAGCAAGCCCTTAACCGAGTCCTTGAGTTAAAACAACAGTTACAGGCAACGTCTATGGCAGAGTTGGGAGTTAGTAATAAGTTAAGTTTTACTGATAAAGCGTTAAACGGTTTAGAAACAGACTGCTTTGACATAGACTGCATTAAATTAGAAAGTTCTAAAATGGACGGTAATGTTCTTCAAAATAAGGCATTGCATAAGTTTCGTTTGCAACGTCTATTGACCCTAGCCTCATTATTATTGCAGTCTGCTTTAACGCGTACTGAAAGTCGAGGCGGTCATTATCGAGAGGACTATCCCAATCTCTGCGATGCACCTTTAACCAGTATTATCTACCCTGATTCAGCCCAATCGAACTGTCTTACAAGGTCTAATCAGTTAGACAGTAACTTTAATTTGAAAGGTAATAAATCTGAAGTCGATGATATAAGCTCAATCTTGGTAGCTAAGGCTTCTTAAAACCCAACCAACTTGTTGAATCAATTGCACCATTGTCTTAAGTTGCGCCTATCATCCTTTAAACTATAATTTTTTAATTGTTTAAAGGATAGATGATAGGCTTCAAGGCTCCTTATCTCATAGCAAATTACGCACAATCATCAAGCTATGTTAGAATCCTGTTTCTTTGTTATGGCTAACCCATAATTTATCCATATTTAATGCCTGTGTGTCCTCTCTAATGCAAACACCCCAGAACTTTGATAGCCTTATCACTCTAATTCTAGTTTTAACTCCTTTGTTTATTGGTTTTGCTTTACCATTAAATAAAAGCTTAATACGCTTCTCAGAGAAGATGCTTGGCTATTTGGTTTATATCATCTTAACCTTGATTGGTATTGAGCTTTCTCAAGTAAACGGTCTCGGCAGTCAAGTCAACGACATTATTTTGTATGTCGGAGTGTTATCGGTGCTGACTATCGGTTTCGGGCTAGCTGGATTAATGATTTTTGATCGCTTAAAACCTTGGGCGCCTACAGCCAAAAAAACCACTGTCAAACACAAAGTTAGTATCCGAGGTAGCCTAATTCAAGTGTTTTGTGTGGCGTTTGGTTTCTTAATCGGGAGCATTCTACCACTAACCATGATGCCGCCAAGCAATACCATGACCGGGCTATTAATGTTACTAATTTTATTAGTAGGTATTGGTTTAAAAGGCTCAGGCATTACTTTAAAAGAAGTTTTGCTTAATAAACGCGGTATGCAAACCAGTATCATATTTACTGTATGCGTATTAATGGGCGGGATTGTCTTTTGGTTACTCTTTGATGAGGTGTCTTTGACCCAATCTCTAGCATTGGCTTCAGGCTTTGGTTGGTATTCTTTGTCTGCCATTGTGATGACCGATGCCTATGGGGCAGTTTGGGGCAGCATTGCTTTATTTAATGACTTGGTGCGTGAGTTTTTTGCGTTATTGTTTATCCCGATATTTATGCGCAAATATCCATCAGCATCCGTTGGGCTTGGTGGAGCAACCAGTTTAGACTTTACCCTACCCGTTATTCAACAATCCGGCGGTCTTGGTATGGTGCCTTTAGCCATTAGCTTTGGTTTTATCATCAATATTGTAGCGCCGGTGTTAATGGTGGTTTTTGCCTCTTTTGGATAATAAGTACTTAAAAATAGTAAGTACTTAAAATAAGTCATTATGGCCTCTAAATTAATCGTCTATATAGTTTGGGCAATTTGAACAGTTTGGACAGTTTGGACAGTTACACTACCTAGCAAGCAAGCTTAAAAAACCCATGCTTAAAAGAGCGACTGAAATTAATGATGAAAATTTTATTTAAACCCCACTCGCCTTTTGAGTAAAAAATCGCATTAATGGCTTAATCTTACTAACTTGATACATGCCTTCACTACGCAATTGCTGAACCGGACGCAGTGTTGCAAAGTCACCAGCAAACAGCCAATTCATCAACGAAAAACTGTGCATCATCATACTATTATGAGGTCGACGGGTACGCTCATAGCGACGTAACGTAGCAAGCTCACCCCAACATCTACCGCCACTACGCTGATAATCCTCAAATAGAGCGTTTACCAAGGCTGCTACATCAAGCATACCTAAATTCAGTCCTTGACCTGCCAAAGGATGCACCCCATGGGCGGCATCGCCAATAAGCACCAAGTTTTCTTTCACGTAGTGTTCGGCTTGCTGAGCAGTCAATGGAAAACTGGCAATCGATTCAAGTTGTTCGATATCTCCCAAAGCATATTGACTGGCAGCCGCCAATTCTCTACGTAAATTATCTGGATTTTCATCATTCAATTGCAATAATTCAAGTGCTCTATTACGTGGCAAACTCCATACCACTGACTGCCAATGTTGCGCATTGGCTTTATCCTCTTCAGTGACATCTGCCAAAGGCAATAAAGCCAAAGTACCCGTAGGTAACATCAGTTGACGGGCAGTGGCTCGGTGCGGTTTTTGTGTCTTAATAGCGCAGCAAATAGCAGTCTGATTGTAATCCAAAGTATCAAGTTTAATACCTGACTCACGTCGCACCATTGACCCACGACCGTCAGCACCGATGAGCAATTTGCCTTGAAGCTTAACGCCATTGTCCAAATGAACTTCATAGCCTTGCTTAGCGCCTAGCCAGTCGAGCATTTTTACTTTATGACCAGCTATCAACGTTAAATACTTAGCTATATTTTCATCTGTCATTTTTTGGTACAAAGCTTGCTCAATGACAAACGGTTCAACCATAGATCCAAGTAACTGCGGCACCTTAGCATCACCGAAGTTTAATTCACCTTTGCCATCTTGTTGCCACACCTGCATTTGAGTATAGTCAGCTTTACGCTTAGATTGACTAATAATTTGCCAAGCTCCAACCTGTTTTAATAATTCAATACTGGCCAGACTCAACGCATATACACGCGCATCACGTTGTTGCAGCCTTTGCTGCCAATCAGCATCGTTAAGCTTGGGACGCGCATCAATCAAAGTTACTTTTTGCTTCTGTTGAGCTAATTTTAATGCCAAAGTAGCACCAACAATGCCGCCGCCAATAATCAAAGTTTCTGTCACAGTTGTTGCCATAATAAGGTCGCCCAAGATATTAATAAACATAAATGGTTTTAGAATTGAATAACAATAACTTAATTTTTAGAGCTAACATTAGCTTTATATCATTTGCATCTTTAGCATAACTAACCTTTGATTACTTTACCTTTAAAGACTATGAGCATCGAAAAATCATTAAGCGTATTTTACCGTTAAGACTTAAGACCCATCGCATAACTTGCCACCAAGGGTTTTACATTTGGCAGTTTATTGAAAGCAATCAGAGCCATATTACGTGCCAGCTTCACTGCAGGGTTAGGGTGAGTAAAGCCATGCACTACTGCATCACAGAATCGAATCACTCGTTTTTGATCCTTTTGACGAGCATGCTCATAAGCTTTTAGCATGGCGGTTTCTCCAATATCTTCACCTCGTAATACTTGATTTCCAAGCATTTTTGATAATACATGAGCATCACGCATACATAAATTAAAGCCTTGACCTGCAACTGGGTGCAAGGTATGCGCCGCATTGCCCATAATCACGACCCGGCCTTCTACCTGTCGCTCTGCCAATACCCGAGTTAATGGATAAGCACCACGCCTGCCCGCTTTAACAAATGTACCTGCTCGTTGGCCAAACGCTTGTTGTAGAGTTGCTATAAATAATGCATCATCTTGTAAATACTGCTTCTCTTCGCCATTTTTACAAATCCAAACCACTGACCGTCTGTATCCAGCTTGCATCAGATCATTGCCATCGCCATCGGCATCAGTTAACGGCAATACGGCCAATGGGCCTGACGGACTAAAGCGTTCGAGAGCGACATGCTCATGTGGCTTATCAGTCTGTACAACCCCAACAATAGCGGTCTGGTCATAATCATAATCTTTAGTGCCGATACCTAGCAAATTTCGCACTGTAGAATCTCGACCATCACAAGCTACCAATAAGTTTGCAGTTAAGGTTTGCTGTTTTGCATTGTAAGTATCATATGTAATGGTGGCAGAAGTTACAGTTTGATCGACTGCAGTAACAGTAGCACCGTCCACTAACTCGATTAATCGACTTTTTTGAACCGCCAGTAACAACTTACGTCCCAACCAAGCGTTTTCCATAACTTGACCAAAAGACTCTACATTTTCTTCTTCTTTATTTAATTGGGCAAAACCAAAACTACCTTGCTCACTGACTTGCACTGAGTCAATACGACAAGCATGGCTTTGAAGCTCATCCCATAGACCAATCTCTTGATAAATTTGTACCGTGCGTCGTGACAAAGCGGTGTTACGGCTATCCAAATAATGAGTACGACTAGCGTCTTCTTGTGGACTAAGTTTTGGATATTTATTGCGCTCAATAATAACACTGGCGATACCTTGTGCGGCCAATAATAACGCAAAAGATAATCCTACATGCCCGCCGCCAGCAATAATGACCTTTTGTTCAGTAATAGCCCCACTTTTAGCCCTGTTTACAACTATTGGCTCTCCAGAAGCTGCTTGGTCTTGCTCAGTATTAAAGACAGTTTGTGAGGTAGTATCATTATTCGTTTGATTTGTCATAGAGCACTCTTATTAATATAGAGGTTTAATAAATTATTTGATTATTTTTCTATAAACTTAAAAAAAATTATGTTTATTTTTAATGACATACACCTTTAAAAAGCTATTGTTTAATTAAGCCACTATTTATTTATTTAATTAAGTTAATGCTTTTGTTGGCTTACACTAAAAAGAGTCTGTTGAAATTAGCATATTTAATGCTATCTTATCATGTAAGCTAAATTATCGGCTTTATAATACTAGTCTTTATCGAGTGTATTGTTATTAGTCTTGTTTACTATAAACCAGACCACTATTAAAGGCGTTACTAGTAATTTAAGACTTTTATCAAGGTTAAGTTATTGGTTTACAAAAATCGACGAAGTGCTTGTCTAGTTAATCTTTAAATTTTCATATTAAACAGCCATAATAATTTAAGAGCGATAATAAATATATAGCTTTAAAACCTACATAACAAAAGGATCCTCACTTGACTGATACCGTCACAAGAAAAATTAACCTAGATTTTTTAACGACTTCTCAGCTTAAAATCTTGGTTGGAGAATATAACAATAGCCTTAAGTATATCGAAGAACGCCTTGGTATTCATATCAATCAACGTCAACACAAGTTCATCTTAGCTGGTGATCTAACAGCGGTAGAACGTGGCGACTTTATTCTTAATAAGTTGGCCGACGAAGCTCAGTCCGAAAAAGACATTACCCCGCAAGAGTTACATCTTATCATTCAAGCCAGTATGTCTCGTGATTTCGATTCATTCGCTAGTCCTGCCAAAGTCGAAAAAGATTCAGAGTCAGACCTAGATTCTGAAGAGTTTGAGTACGATGCTGAAGCCAATTACGAAACAATTGCACTAAAAACCCGTAAAGGTAAAATAATTCCTCGTGGTGGCAATCAACAACTTTACGTTCAGCGTATTTTAACCTCAGATGTGTCATTTGGTGTCGGACCTGCAGGTACAGGTAAAACCTATCTTGCTGTGGCCTGTGCTGTAGATATGCTAGAGCGTAATGAGATTGAGCGCATCTTATTGGTTCGTCCCGCCGTTGAAGCTGGCGAAAAACTAGGTTTTTTACCAGGTGACTTAACCCAGAAGATTGACCCTTACTTACGCCCACTTTATGATGCATTATATGAAATGCTGGGCTTTGAAAAAGTAGGCAAATTAATTGAGAAGCAAATTATTGAAATTGCGCCTCTAGCTTATATGCGTGGTCGTACTTTAAACAGCTCATTTGTTATTCTCGATGAGGCACAAAATACCACTCCTGAGCAGATGAAAATGTTCTTAACCCGTTTAGGTTTTGGTTCTCGGGCCGTTATTACCGGTGATGTGACTCAGGTGGATTTACCTCGTGGTCATAAATCTGGCTTGGCTCAAGCGATTCAAATTTTGGGTAAGATTGATGAAATTCATGTTACTAAATTTGAGTCTAAAGACGTGGTTCGACATCAACTGGTACAAAAAATTGTAGAAGCTTATGGCGTTTGGGATGAAGAACAAGAGGCC
>NZ_JAGLBC010000036.1 GCF_018260395.1 Psychrobacter sp. | reverse complement strand
TTTATTTCTACCTAACCAAGACATATCCGCCTTGAGACTGAATATTCCTTCAATTTTATTAGTAACAATATCAATAGTACTAATTAGTCTTGCATCTATATCACTACATTTAATACCTCCACTTAGAATTTCTATAGCCTCTACCCGAGTAAAATTTATAGGCATCTTTCTTAATTGTTTACTATCTACAAAATAATGGGTTAAAAAATTTCGAAGTTGTCCTTGGCTTAGGAGCCACTTAACATCATTGCAAGCAAATATAGATTTGAAAAAGTTTTTTTCTGTAGAATTTGGATCATTTTGCATAATTAAAGATTGTATTTTTCTTAAAGAGCTTAAAGTATGATATACATTTACAAACCTTAATCTTAATAGACATAAACTTCCTTCTTGGAAAAACTGCGAAGTAATGTATCTTGTATAATTAAGCCGTACCAATAGTAATGATAAAGCAGGTGCGAAATTTTTATTACTATTCTGAAAATTAATACTTGAATATAGTTTTTTACTTTTTATATCCTTTGTTTCATATTGACGAATATTTGATTTATATTTTGTTAACTCGATATCTTCATTAACATCAAATTTATTTATAACAGTCTGAAGATAAACACCAATACTTTGCCCTAATTCAAATGCATACTTTTCATCAAGTTTAAAATTTGGTCCAAAGTCATAAATGGTTGAATGAGTAGTTGTAATAAATCTACCATTAAATTGGGTAATACCCATATCATCAATTAGGAAAGGAAGTATCGAACCTATATTATTAGAATTAAGCTCTTTATACCTTTTGATTTCGTTTTCATCAATGGTTTTTAAGATAGATAAGACTTCATTGAAGTCTTTTTTTGAGTCAAATAACTTAGCTCGATGACGACTTAGTCTTAGTTTATCTATTGCATCATTATCGAACAATTGTTTCATTTCGGGATTTATTCTTGTAATTACATCATAGCTTTCAATTGTAAACATTCCTATTTCAGTCATAAAACCATTAAGCAGTAGACCTACTTCAGGTAAGCTATGAATTTGCATGTACATATTTTTAAAAGCTATAGTATCGTCGATACAGGCTTTTAAAGCTTGTTTTTCATTCAAAGACTCAATGCTCATATTGCCGTCAAAATCCCAAATTTCTAAAGATTCTACTAAAAGCTATAATGTAAAAGCTAAATTGATATAATTAGTTCGAACGTTTCGTTAAATTATGATACTAAATAATTATTTAAAATAAGTTTTATTACTTTACGTCAACCTACTAGTTTACCTACTTTTTTAAATTGAAATTTATACATTATTTTATTTGATAAACTAACTTTGCATCAAAGGTGCGATTTAGCCTCGATTTGAGAACCGTTAAAACCTCTTATAATACTAGGCACTGCAATTTTAGGTTCGCAAGAGAAAATCCCTTATAGGGGGGTTTTCTGAAAGGATATCCTCTTAGTTGACAAGATAGGAACGTAAAGCGAGATGAGCTACCAATCCTGATTAACTTCAAAGCACCCTTTCAACTTCTTATTTCTAATATTAATTCTAAGATGACATCATGCGCTTAATCGAACTACGACTCAAAAACTTAAACTCACTTAAAGGCGAATGGCATATCGATTTTAGCGATACGGCGTTTGTGAATGAAGGGATTTTTGCCATTACGGGGCACACGGGTGCGGGTAAGACTACGATTTTGGACGCCATTTGTTTGGCGCTGTATGGGGCGACCCCTCGCCTTGGTGAGATTACCTCAACCAATGATGTGATGACACGGCTAACGGGTGAATGTTATGCCGAAGTGGTGATTGAGTTGAACGGGGCGCAATACCGATGCCGTTGGGGTCAACGCCGAGCGTATGGCAAGTCTGATGGGAATTTGCAAAGTGCAACGCATGAGATCGCCGAGGTAAATATTGATAATCCGAGTGCGGGCGATAAAGTATTAGAGGAAAAATCGTCGCTGACTAAAAAGAAAATTATTGAACTGACATCGATGGATTTTTCGCAGTTTACCCGCTCTATTTTACTAGCACAGGGCAGTTTTTCAGCATTCTTAAAAGCAAAAGCAGATGAACGTGCTGATATTTTGGAGAAGATTACCGGTACTGAAATTTATGCCGATATCTCAAAAAACGTGCATGAGAAGTTTCGTATTGAAAAGGAAGAGCTTGAGCGGATGCAAGCAGTAGCAAATAGTTTGTCGCTGTTGGATGCTGATACCGAAGCAGAGTACCGAGAGATGATTGACACTTTTAGTGGTGAGCAAGATAGTAAGAAAGCCACACAGGCAGGGTTTGAGGCACAAATTAAGTGGCTGGATGCGGTTGCGGATTTGCAAGGTAAGCAAAATCAGTATCAGCAAGATGTGCAGAATGCCGAGCAGGCGAAGTTAGCATTTAGGACTGATGCCGAGCGTTTGGATAAGGCGAATAAGGCGCTTGAAATTAGCAATGACTTTAATCAACTGGTGACATATCTTCAGCAATTGGAAAGCGTAAAATCAGACCAGAATCAATGTAAGCAGGATCTTACTGAGGCTGAAGGTCAGTTTAGCCAAAATAAAGTGGATTTAGACCATGCCATATCAACCGAACAAACGGCATCGGATCAGTATGAAAAAGCGCAACCTGAAATTTCTGAGATACGGGAGCTAAATGGTCAAATCTTACAGTTTCAACAGCATCTGCATGACCAACAAACTCGACATAAAACATTAACCACCAATATTGATGGGTTAAACGCTTCTTTAAAGACGTCTAACATTGAGCAAGCGCAATTGCAGACTCAGCTGGATAAAGCAATCGATTATCTTGCTCCTCGCTCGCATCATGAGCAACTTGTCAGCCATATTGAGTCATTTCATCAGCTTGGGAAGCAAATTAAAAGCTTGTTAAGCAATAATGCGGATAAGGCGTTAAATAGAAGTCAGGCGTTAAGTAACTTGGCTCAGTTATCGCAGAAACTTAAAACGCTCAAGAGTAGCCAACATCAAGCGGATGCTCAAATTGAACGTAAAAAACAAGAGGTTGACTCGTTAAAGGCGCAACATCGTAACTTATTGCAGGGGCAAACTCTTCAATCGCTACGTCATCAACAAAGCCATATTGACCAAAGCTGTCAACAGCTTAGTGATATGCGTGCGCAATTTGGGCAGATCGGTGAGGTTACTGCTCAAGTTCAAGCGTTAATGGCCTTACTACCTGATAATCAGGCTAAGATTAATAAGTTTCAGCACCGTATTAAGGAGAATGAACTGACGTTTGTTAGGCTAAATACCGAGCATGAGGATAAGAAAACCAATTTAGAGCTATTACAACAAGTTGCAAAGCTTGAAGACTTTATCCACCTGTTGCAAGACGATGAGCCTTGCCCACTATGTGGGTCGCTTGAGCATCCTTATGCGAGCAATCATCCGTTGTTAGAGAATACGTCACAAGATGGTTTGAAGCTCTCACCCATTAAGGAACTTAGAAACCGTATAGGTGAATTATCGATTGAGATTAAGGATGTTGAGAAGCTTATTGCTGAAGATAAGATTAATTTGGCAACTTCGAAAAATGAGCTGAACGGTTATCAAAAGCAGTTAAGTGATCAGTTAGCTCAAGCATCAAAATTAGCCGTTGATAGTGCATCACAGATAGCGACCTTAAAACAACTACTAAATAACGTTAGCCCTAAGCTTGTAGAGAGTTTTAATAACTATTCATTAGTGACGAAACTCAATGACTCGCAAAAGACTTTGGAAGCTCATTTCAATAATCCTGATTTTGATAAACCTACTAGTGATATCTCTAACGAAGCGCTAATAAATGCAAAGTCGACAGCCGATGACTTAATATCATTATTGCAAAGCGTTATACAGGAATTAGCATCGCAAAAGGACTCGCTAAACACGGTGCTCGATGATAATGATAGTTTAATGCACGACATTAGCCAAAGCGAAATGGCACTTAAAGCTCTGCAAGATAACGCCCACTCTGCTTTGCAAGAAATAAATGATATCGAAACAGAGATTAAACTGAGTAAACAACAAGTTGCCAGTAATGAAGCTTATATCGAGAGTAATTTTGTTGAGATTGAGAGCTTGGTTCAGTCTATCCAGAATTTAGCTATTCACTATAAAGGTGATGATCAGAATAAATGGACGACCCTAGATACAGAGCTTAATAAATTCAGTGACTCTATAACCAATAAACAGGTTCTAACCATACCTGAGTCTGAAACGTATATAGACACTCTACGCAACTATTGTAGAGGGATGCAACAACTACAAAAGGACTATGACCAACAACGAGAACTTAGCCAATCGTTGAATAGCGAGATTAGTAATTTAGTTACTAAGATTAAAGGCTTAGAGAGTCAGCTTGATCAGTTGCAAAGTGAACGGAATGCTTTATCAACTGCTATTAAAGAGTCGCAAACCAATCTACAGTCATTACTGAACACTAGACAAACACACTATCAGAAGATCGAAAGTGAGCTTAATATTAAGGTGCCCAGTTTTGAGGATGTTGATATTGATATTGATGTTAATGTTGAGGATAAAGCCAGCAACGAAGAAGCTCCTGCTTATGAAGTTGCAGATATAGACGCCATTGATAAACACCTACGTTTGGCAATGGATAATGCCAGACTAGCGCTATCTAAGGTGAGAGAATCATTTATTAATAACCAACAGCGTATCGAACAACTTAAGCAACAAGGATTAAAACTGGATAAAGTAATAGAAGAAACCAGTGAAAAGTTAGACCAGCAACATACTGTATTTGATGGATTGTTAAAAGACAATGATTTTGCCGATGAAAGTGAGTTTAAAGATGCCATGTTGGAGCGTGAGACTCGTGAGGCATTAGCTAAACAACAACAACAGATGGATAGTTATTTGAAAATCGCCCAACACAAACTTGAGGATACCAGTAATCAATTGGCAGAAAAACTGGCTAATCCATTAGTTGAGCATGGTGAAGACTATGAAGATAATGAAACCGTTAAAGCTACACTTACGACCAAACTGTCAGCAATAGAGTTTGAGATATCAGAGCTTAATAAACAAATTGGTGCGCTTGAACAAAAACTGAAAGACAATGAAGCCAATAAAGCCAACCAACAGGCACAACTTGAGGCGATTAAATCTCAACAACAATCATTTGCAGTTTGGCGTAATTTACGAGAGCTCATTGGCTCAGCAGATGGTAAAAAATATCGCACCTTTGCGCAAGGTTTAACTTTTCAAATCATGGTCAGTAACGCCAATACTCAGCTTAAAAAGATGAGTGACCGTTACCTGCTTACCCGTGATGAAGAGAATCCACTAGAGCTAAATGTCATTGATGACTATCAAGGTGGCGAGATTCGCAGTACCAAAAATTTGTCGGGCGGTGAAGGGTTTATTATTAGTCTGGCATTGGCGCTTGGATTGTCCAAAATGGCAAGTCTAAATATGAGCGTTGATTCTTTATTTTTGGATGAAGGGTTTGGCACACTTGATGAGGATTCGCTTGATATTGCCCTTGATACTTTGACCAACCTGCAAGCTGAGGGTAAATTGATTGGGGTGATTTCGCATGTACAAAGTTTAAAAGAGCGAATATTAACTCAAATTAAGGTTGAAAAAATTTCAGGCGGTTGTAGTGTGATTAGTGGGGCGGGATGTAGGCAAATTTAGAACGTTCCATAATGAATAATTTAGCTTAGAACCTTTAACAATTATTCATAAATCATAAAGCATATAGACTAAATTTGGTAAGTTATACTTACAGCTAAACTTATAAAACATCAATCCTCTCACTTGTCCTTATCACCTTCTCTCATCATCTTTATATTTTCTTTATATCTTCATTATCTAATTTGACAGCACTTTTATATCTTTATCTTCATAATATTACAGCTAAGAAAGATTCAGTAAAACTTTAGATATATTGATAGCAATTTGAATTAAGCTAAGCAAGATAAGTGTATTTAAAATTTAATTTAAAATCTACTGAGTCGCTCAAAATTGGGCATTGACTGTGTGTAAATCAGTCTAATTCTGAGCTTAATTATTAAGTTTAGGTGAAGGTTATGGAATTTCTCGCTGGATTTTTAGCTTTTTGTTTATTCGTATATTTACTTTACGTCCTATTTAAACCGGAGGCATTTTAATGACACTATATGCCTTTATACAACTCGTCATATTTCTGGTAACCCTATTTATTTTAGGTTATTTTTTATCTGTCTATATGGTCCGCGTTATGCAAAGTCCGGTATCCAATACCGAACTACGCATCTTTAATGCCCTAGGTATGATTGGTCATGACCAATCAGGCAAACAAGTTATTGGCATGAATTGGAAACAATACACCATAGCTATTGTATTGTTTAACCTTATAGGGCTTATTGCACTGTTTGGATTGCAATTGGCTCAAGGCAACCTTCCATTCAATCCTGAAAATATGTCAGCGGTTAATTGGGATTTAGCGCTTAACACAGCTATAAGCTTTATGACCAATACCAACTGGCAAGCTTATGGTGGTGAGAGCACTATGAGCTATCTTACTCAGATGATGGGATTGTCATTACAGAACTTCTTATCTGCTGCAACAGGTATTGCTGTGGCATTTGCTTTAATACGCGGATTGGTCTTCAAAAAAAGCCCTCATTTAGGCAATGCTTGGATAGACTTGTGGCGATGTAATATTTATATTTTACTACCAATCTCTATCATTATCGCTTTAATGCTAATGAGCCAAGGCGTAATTCAAACGCTATCAGCCTATGTCGATGTTCAAACTCTACAAGGTGGAACACAGCGTATTGCTTTAGGTCCTGTGGCCTCTCAAGAAGCCATTAAAATGCTTGGTACTAATGGTGGTGGCTTTTTTAACACCAACTCAGCGCATCCCTTTGAAAACCCTACTCCTGTTTCTAATTTTATCGAAATGCTATCTATATTCTTAATTCCTACTGCACTATGTTTCAGCTTGGGTAAATTAAGCGGTAACATCAAGCAAGGTGTCACTATATTAGCGACGATGACCTTGTTATTTATAGGTATGTATTATGTTGTTGTTAGCAATGAGCTTGCCGGCAATCCTTGGTTGGCTTCTCAAGCCCAAGGACTCACTGACGTAGCAACTAGTGGCAATATGGAAGGTAAAGAAGTACGTTTCGGTATTGTAGCATCATCTTTATTTGCAACCATTACTACAGCTGCTTCTTGCGGTGCAGTAAATGCAATGCATGATTCATTTACCCCTCTTGGTGGCCTTGTCACTATGCTTCAGATGCAGTTAGGCGAGGTGGTATTTGGGGGTGTGGGTGCAGGCTTGTATGGCATGTTGTTATTTGCCGTTTTAGCCGTATTTATCTCAGGTTTAATGATTGGTCGTACGCCAGAATATCTAGGTAAAAAGATTGAACCTTTTGAGATGAAAATGGTGGTATTAGGTCTATTGATTGCGCCTATTACTGTGCTTATGGGTACCGCTGTCAGCGTTATAACTGGTGTGGGTCAAGAAGGTCTCTTTAATCCTGGGGCTCATGGTTTTAGCGAAGTTTTATATGCCTTTAGTTCTGCTGCTAACAATAATGGTTCTGCATTTGCAGGCTTAGGTGCAAATTCTGTGTTTTATAACCTTATGCTAGGCATTTCTATGTTAATTGGACGCTTTGGGGTAATAATCCCTGTTTTAGCCTTAGCAGGATCTTTAGCTCAGAAGCCAAGACTTTCGGTTAATAGTGGCACATTGCCAACCACCACACCTTTGTTTGTGGGACTCCTAGCAGGAACTGTTTTATTAATTGGGGCATTAACGTTTGTGCCAGCTTTGGCTCTAGGACCAATTATTGAACAGCTTTGGATGTTAGGTAATTAATTGATCACATTTTATGATTATATAAGGAACACAAATAATGAGTACGTTATCTGATTCCAACAAAATGAATAATATGCAGCCTCAGCCTGATAATAACGACTCAGGTTTGTCGCAAAAACCTGCACAAGGTATGTTAGATGCGGCACTTATGAAGCCTGCTCTAAAAGAGACTTTTTTAAAACTTGATCCAAGAATACAGTGGCGCAACCCAGTCATGTTTGTGGTGTATGTTGGCTCAATAATGACTACTATTTTAGCCATTAATATGCTTATAAAAGGCGAACAAGGTGTTCCCTTTACGGTATATATCGTCTTTTGGCTGTGGTTTACGCTATTGTTTGCAAACTTTGCTGAAGCTTTGGCAGAAGGACGAAGCGAAGCTCAAGCTGCAAGTTTGAAACAAGCCCGCCAAGATGTACAAGCTCGTAAGCTTGACTCATCAGATCGTCACTCTAAAGCCACTTTGGTTCAAGCGACGCAATTGAATAAGGACGATATAGTACTGGTAGAAGCAGGTGAAATTATACCCGCTGACGGTGAAGTAGTAGAGGGTCTAGCATCGGTAGATGAGTCTGCTATTACTGGAGAATCTGCCCCTGTTATTCGTGAAAGCGGTGGAGATTTTAATGCA
Organism: Psychrobacter sp.; assembly: GCF_018260395.1. GTDB lineage: Bacteria > Pseudomonadota > Gammaproteobacteria > Pseudomonadales > Moraxellaceae > Psychrobacter. The sequence goes on along the minus strand of NZ_JAGLBC010000036.1, from coordinate 12,024 downwards.
GTAACAGGGGGCACCAGAGTGCTATCGGACTGGTTAGTTATACGAATCACACAAGCACCAGGACAAGGCTTTTTGGATCGTATGATTTCGTTAGTTGAAGGCGCTAAACGCACCAAAACTCCGAACGAGATCGCCTTAACTATCTTATTGGTGGCTTTAACTCTTATATTTTTAGTAGTCTGTGTCACTTTGCTACCTTTTTCAAAGTATGCAGTGATGTCATCATCTACAGGTGAGCCAATCTCAATAGTAGTTTTAGTGGCCTTACTAGTTTGTTTAATACCTACCACGATTGGCGGTCTATTATCCGCCATTGGGGTCGCTGGTATGAACCGCATGATGAAAGCCAATGTTATTGCTACATCTGGTCGTGCTTTAGAGGCCGCAGGGGATGTGGATGTATTATTATTGGATAAAACCGGCACCATCACTTACGGTAACCGTCAAGCCTCACAATTTGTGCCAGCTCAGGGGGTATCTGAGTCTGAACTTGCAGAAGTGGCTTTAATCAGCTCTTTAGTTGATGAAACCCCTGAAGGTCGTAGTATTGTTAAATTGGCTCAAAGCAAGTACGCATTGGATGAAAATATATGGAAATCGAAACCTTTCGATTCAATTGAGTTTACTGCTCAGACCCGTATGAGTGGTGTAGATATTGACAATCGTCAGATTCGAAAAGGGGCTTATGATGCCATTGTAAATTGGGTTAAAACTCAAGGTGGTACATTACCTAATAATATTGAAAATCAAGTTGAAGAAGTGGCACGTAGAGGTAGTACACCGCTATTGGTGGCCGATGGTGCTAACCTACTTGGAGTGATTGAACTAAAAGATATGGTGAAATCAGGTATCAAAGAACGCTTTGCCGACTTACGAAAAATGGGTATTACCACGGTAATGATTACAGGGGATAACCCTTTGACTGCAGCTGCTATTGCTACTGAAGCTGGTGTAGATGACTTTATAGCAGAAGCAACGCCTGAGCAAAAGCTTGAAAGAATACGAAGTTACCAGCGTCAAGGCAAGCTTGTGGCCATGACAGGAGATGGTACCAATGACGCCCCTGCCCTTGCGCAAGCAGATGTAGCTGTAGCCATGAATAGTGGTACTCAAGCGGCTAAAGAGGCGGCGAATATGGTTGACTTGGATTCAAATCCGACCAAGTTAATCGAAGTGGTTCAAACTGGTAAGCAAATGTTGATGACGCGAGGAGCCTTAACCACTTTTAGTTTATCAAATGATATAGCTAAATACTTTGCGATTATCCCTGCAGCATTTGCTAGTACTTATCCAGGATTGGTTGTATTAGATATTATGCATTTGGGAAGCCCAAAAAGCGCCATTTTATCTGCCATAGTCTTTAATGCTTTAATTATAGTATTTTTAATTCCTCTAGCTTTGCGTGGCGTAACATATCGACCAGACTCAGCTATTAAGCTATTACGACGAAATCTATTAATCTATGGATTAGGAGGTTTAATACTTCCATTCATGGGTATCAAAGTTATAGATATGATTATCAATATACTGCATTTGGTTTAACTACCGTTTGAGATAATCAACAATAGGATAGATAACTATGAACACATTGCATAATACTAAGACATCTACAAATAACAGCTTTGAGCCTGATATTGAAACGAACTTACAGAACGCTTCGCTTGAAGATGGCAATCATCAAACTGTAAATATGCCAATGCTTAAACCTGCTATATTATTATTTTTAGTTTTATCATTGATATTGGGTTTATGCTATCCACTTTTCATTACAGGTATTGGTCAAACAGTATTAAATGATAAAGCTAACGGTAGCATGATTGAAAAAGAAGGAAAGCTTGTTGGCTCAAACTTGATTGGTCAATCATTTGATCAAGATCAATATTTATGGCCGCGACCTTCTGCCGCTGGTAAAGGCTATGATGCCGCTCAATCTTCAGGTAGTAACTTAGGTCCTTTAAATCCCGAATTGGTTAAAAACGTTGAAGCACAAGTTGAGAAACTAAAAGCTTCAGATCCTGGCAACACAAAACCTATTCCTCAAGATTTAGTAACCTCATCAGCAAGCGGCTTAGATCCACAAATCTCGCCAGCAGCTGCCGAATGGCAAATTAATAGAATTGCTCGGGCGCGTGGCATAAGCACTGAGCAAGTGCAACAGATTATTAATGCTAATACAGAGGGCCGTCAATTAAGTCTATTTGGTGAACCACGAGTGAATGTGTTAGGTGTCAATCTAGCCTTAGATAAGCTTGCTCAGACTCAAAATTCTAAACCCTAATAATATGAGTTTAAAATATGAATCACACACGACCCAATCCTGAAGATCTTCTTAAACAAATTAAGCAAGAAGAAAACGTGCTTAATAGAGGTAAGTTAAAGATTTTCTTTGGGTCGTCTGCTGGAGTGGGCAAGACTTATGACATGCTTTCTGCGGCACATCGTGACCAGTCAAATGGGTTAAACATACTGGTCGGTATTGTCGAAACTCATGGAAGAAGTGAAACTTCAGCTTTATTAGAAGGATTGCCGATTCTGCCTTTACGTCAAATTGAATATCGAGGTCAATCCCTTGAAGAGTTCGATATTGACACTGCATTAAGTCGTCATCCTGATATTTTGTTAGTAGATGAGCTTGCACATAGTAACGTACCTGGTTCTAGACACCCTAAACGCTGGCAAGATGTCGAAGAGTTATTAAAAGCGGGTATTAATGTCTATACCACATTAAATGTGCAGCATTTAGAAAGCTTAAATGATGTGGTTAACCAAATAACTGGGATTGCAGTTCAAGAGACTATTCCTGATTGGTTTTTTGATCAAGCTACAGAGGTGGTACTAGTTGACTTAACGGCGGATGAGTTATTAACTCGACTAAAAGAAGGTAAAGTTTATATTCCAAGCCAAGCCAAACATGCCATTAATAATTTCTTTCGTAAGGGTAATCTAATAGCATTGCGCGAGTTGGCATTACGTCGAACTGCCGATATCGTTGATGCTAATATGCATGACTATCGTGCTCGTTCACGTATTTCGTCAATTTGGAATACCACTGATCAGTTATTGGTGGGTATCAGCATTCGATCTAATAATGAGCGACTCATACGTCATGCAGCCAGACTAGCAAGCAGTTTACATAGTCAATGGTATGTCGTCTATGTAGAAACCCCTCGAAACACATTTAAAAAATCAAAACATAGGCATAGTGTTCTAGAAGCTTTACGCTTAGCAGGTAGTCTTGGTGCAAAAACAGAAATCATTAGTGCGACAACTGTGGCTGAAGGTTTAGTTAGTTATGCTCATCAATTTAATATTGGAAGAATCATTGTCGGCATTAGCCAGTCACGACTTAATTATTATACCAACACCCTTATTAAACAAATCTCCAAACAAGATAAAAATCTAGATTTAATACTAGTCAATCAATTAAAAGCAAAAACTAAGCAGACCCAACTTCTACAATTACCCTCATCTAATATCGATACTTTGTTTTCAAAAGACAATTTATTTGGTTATATAATAGCCCTCTTTGGCTGTATGCTTGTCACTATTGGTCTTATACCTTTAACGAGATGGTTTGACCTAGCTAATGTGGTAATGCTTTATCTACTTATCATCGTGTTTATTTCGGTACGCTTTGGTCGTTCGCCTGGCATATTTACCGCTTTAATAAGTGTGTTAAGTTTCGATTTATTTTTTGTTGAGCCAAAATTATCGTTTAATGTCAGTGATGTTCAATACTTAATTACTTTTACGGTAATGATGTTAGTCTCTTTAATCATAAATAACTTAGCCGTTGGGTTACGCTTTCAAGCCCAAACCGCAAGAAAGCGTGAACAACAAGCTATTTCAATGAGATATCTTGCTCAAAGTTTAAGCGCAGCTCGTAAAATCAATGAAATAGTCAATCAGTTCTCACTATGGGTAACTCAGCATATAGCCAGTAAAACTGTGATATTAATGCCTAATAACGAAGGCAGCCTTAAGGTAATTTCAGATTCAAATATCCCCTCGGAATTTGATAAGAGTATTGCACGCTGGGTTTATAATAATAACGAAAACGCAGGTCTTGCAACCAATACACTCTCGGCAAACCCAATGCATTATCGAGCTCTATCAATATCTGATCAGGTACATGGTGTCATAGCCTTATTGCCTGAAGATATCGATCATTTTAATCAGCCAGAACAACAGCGCACCTTAGATCTAGCAATTGCACAAATCAACCTTGCCCTTGACAGGGTGTATTATGCTAAAGTTGCTCAAAATGCCTTAGTTAAAGCTGAGTCTGAACGCTTGCGAAGTTCACTACTATCGGCTTTATCACATGATATTCGTACTCCTATTACTGTATTATCAAGTTTGGCTGCCTCACTTCACTCTCAGAATTTATCAGTCGATGAACAAAAACAATTGGCTTATGATATTGAACGGCAGGCCAATGTTATTCAGCGTTTGGTAGTAAATATTTTAGACTATGTTTCGCTTCAGTCAGGAGCAATGCCACTTAATAAACAGTGCGTTAGCTTAGAGGAAATCCTAGGTAGTAACATTCGTCAGATAGAACCTTATCTAGGGCATCGACAACTAAAAATTGATATTCCTAGTCAAGTGGCCTTTATATTTACAGATGAATTAATATTGTCCCGTATCTTAAATAATTTATTAAGTAACGCAATAAATTACACTCCAGATGATGCTATCATTAAAATAGAAGCACAAATCATACAGTCAGATAATAGTCGTTGGTATCAACTTACAGTTACTGATAATGGTAATGGCATACCTGATGGTAAAGAAAATCTTATCTTTGAACGTTTTACTCGCGGTGCATCTGAAAGCACCACAATAGGTTTGGGTTTAGGTCTTGCTTTAAGTAGAGATCTGGTAAATCATTTGGGCGGCACTTTGACTGCAAGAAATATTCATCCTCATGGTGCTCAATTTGAAATATTGTTACCATGGGAATCCATACCAGATCAGAAATTATTAATTGACAAATTTAATAGCGAATTTGAAGATTTTGATTCCTAATTAAAATTGACACTATCCACTTGAGTAAAAGCTTTTTTATGAAATCGATCTTAATAATTGAAGACGAAGTGCATATAGCAAGATTCATCAAAACTTCTTTAGAACAAGAAGGCTATCAAGTTCATGTGGCTCATCTATCAAAGACCGGATTAATAGATGCTGCTACCCGGCGTCCTGATTTATTAATCTTAGATTTAGGTTTACCTGATGGGAATGGCTTTGATGTGATTTCAGATTTAAGAGCTTGGTCCTCAATTCCTATTTTAGTGCTATCTGCCCGTAGTGATGAACAAGACAAAATTAAAGCACTCAATTTAGGAGCGGATGATTATCTTACAAAGCCATTTAGTATGGGTGAACTTATAGCCAGAATAAACGCTCATATGCGCCGCTGGCCAGTTAATGCAGACTCCTCATCTGAATTAAATTTGGGCAATATCAAGATAAATTTAGAATTAAGACAAGTAACTAAAGACGATATGCTGGTTCACCTTACCCCAATCGAATATCGAATGTTGACAATACTAATTAAGAATGCTGAAAAGGTTATGACTCATCAACAGCTTCTTAATGAAGTATGGGGAAAGAACCACTGTCATCAAGAGCATTATGTCCGTATATTTATGTCAAATTTACGTCAAAAGTTGGAGGATGAGCCCTCTAGGCCCAAATACTTTTTAACCGAGATAGGTGTTGGTTATAAATTACATGTACCTAAGTAACTTTATCAACAATGTTTATAATTTATAATATTTATGAGTATAATATTAGCTTGCAAATGAATAATAGCTAATATGGATCTATCATGACTGACTCAAATACTCACACATCACTTCTTAATACTTCAAATTTAGAAGATAACTTAGAAATTAATTCAGAAGATAAAAAGCCAGTCACCCCAAACAATAGTAATTTTTTTAAGTATTCTCCTAATGACACTAAGTCCCATTTGATTGCTACCGGATATCAACTTTTAGCAAAAAAAGGGTTTACCGCTGTAGGTATTAAACAGATTTTAGAGACTGCTGGTGTTCCTAAAGGCTCATTTTATCATTACTTCGCATCCAAAGAAGCATTTGGTGAAACCATTATTGAAAGCTACTTTGAGCATTATAAACATCGATTAGAAGAGATATCAGATCAAAACCTAACTGCACAACAAAAGCTATGTAACTACTTTCAATTTTGGTATAACACTCAGCAAAATGAATGCGATCATGAGAAATGTTTGGTAGTTAAACTTAGCGCTGAGGTATCCGATATTTCTGTGACCATGAGAGAAGCTTTAGAAGGCGGCTATCAACAGACCATTGATTGGATTACACATCAAGTTAATGCGGGTTGGTCTGATAATTCAATTCCTCACACAGCCGATATTAGCGCAGAAAGTATTGCGAAACGTTGGTATTACGCTTGGTTAGGTGCCAGTCTTATTGCAAAAACCAGTTGCAGTAATATTCCCTTGGCTGAAGTTTGGCAAATGACTGCTACTGAATTAGGGTGTGAATCAATTGAGTTATAGCTTCATTTTATAAAAAATATATTACCTACCATTGTCTTTAGCTATCGAATCGGTCATAAATTCTTGAATAGTTTATTATTGATAGCTTTTATTCTAATTTATGTCAAACCAAATTTTATGTATTATTTTTAAATTAAAATAACATTATGAAGTTTTGTAAAATTACTAGACGACCGGTCTAATCAATATATATAATTGCCGCATAAGTTTTTTTATAGTTCTAAAGACTTAGAATTTAAACGTTTTAATACTTAGATCTCTAAAAATCATATTGCTAAATATAATATAAGGATAACCATGAATAACTTTCAATATTATAATCCTGTACGCATTGTTTTTGGTGAAGGTCAAATAAAACAACTTGCTGACTTGGTACCCACTAATGCTAGAGTATTGATCACTTATGGCGGTGGCTCGGCGAAACGTACTGGTACTTTAGATGAAGTAAAAGCTACGTTAGACAATAGCGGTCAGCGTGAAATATTTGAATTTGGCGGCATTGAGCCTAATCCCGAATTTACGACGCTTATGAAAGCTGCCGATATGGTTAATGAAAATAATATCAATTTTATATTGGCTGTGGGTGGCGGTTCTGTAATTGATGGCAGTAAATTTGTCTCATTGGTATCTTCGTTGCAAAATGAAGATGGTAGTGTGTCTCGTGACAAAGCTTGGGAAGCCTTAACCAGCTTTTGTAGAAATATCAAGTCAGCAATCGACTTAGGCGCTGTATTGACCATTCCAGCTACCGGTTCTGAAATGAATTCAGGTGGTGTTATTAATTATAGTGAACGTCATGCCAAACTCCCCTTTGGTAACCCATTGGTTTATCCAAAATTCTCAATCCTTGATCCAACCAAAACATTAACCTTGCCAGAGCGTCAAGTAATGAATGGCGTTGCAGATGCTTTTGTGCATGTTATGGAGCAATATCTGACTTATCCCGTGAACGCTAAGGTTCAAGATGCTTTTGCCGAAAGCTTATTGAAGACTCTTATTACTGAAGGCTTAGCGGTTAAGCAAAACCCAGAAGATTTAGAAATTCGTAAAAATATCATGTGGACGGCTACTATGGCATTAAATGGCCTAATTGGAGCAGGTGTCCCCCAAGACTGGACGACTCATATGATTGGCCATGAGTTAACTTCATTACACGGTATTGACCATGCTCGTACTTTAACTATTGTATTACCATCTGTAATGCGTGAACTTAAAGACAGTAAAAAAGATAAGCTACTTCAATACGCTCGTAACGTATGGAACATTATCAATGACGACAACCAGCTTACTGATGATGAAGTTATTGAAATTGCTATTGCCAACACCGAAGGCTTCTTTAGAACTTTAGAACTACCTATCAATTTCGATGATGCTAAGTTAGATGAGTCAGCTATTGATCCTATTATCAATCAACTTAAAGAGCACGGCATGGTAGCATTGGGTGAGCATAAATCTAATGACTTGGAAGTATCACGTCGTATTTTACAACGTGCTGCCGCTAGCGCATAGCCAAGATAAAAATTATATAACTACTATAAAAGGATGACTTTAATGAGCTTTGATAATCAACAATCTCAACATATTAATCGTCAAATAAAACTTGCTAGCCGCCCTAATGGCAAACCTACCGATGATAACTTTGAATTGACAACGAGCGATGTTCCTAGTGCTGGTGATAATGAGATGTTATTACGCACGCTTTATTTATCTCTAGACCCATATATGCGTGGTCGTATGAGCGATGCCAAAAGTTATGCTGATCCGCTTAAAGTGGGCGATGTAATGTTAGGCGCTACAGTTTCACAAGTAGTGACCTCAAACATCGAAGGGTTTAACAAAGGTGACATAGTCGTCGCTTATTGCGGCTGGCAAGATTATAGCGTTAGTAATGGCGAAGGCGTTTATAAGCTAACTAAAGATATGAAGGAGCCCTCTTATGGTCTAGGTGTTTTAGGAATGCCAGGTTTTACCGGTTATATGGGCTTAACTGATATTGGTAATCCAAAGGAGGGTGAAACTTTAGTTGTGGGCGCTGCTACAGGTCCTGTTGGCGCTACAGTTGGTCAAGTGGGTAAACTTCATGGTCTAAAAGTTATCGGTGTTGCAGGTGGTGAAGACAAATGTAAATTTGCAGTTGAAGAGCTCGGTTTTGACAAATGTATCAATCATTATGCAGACGATTTCGATGAACAGCTAAAATCAGCCTGTCCTGATGGTATCGATATCTATTATGAAAACGTAGGTGGCCGAGTTTTTGATGCTGTATTGCCATTATTAAATGCTCATGCACGCATACCAGTATGTGGCCTTGCTGCTCACTATAATCAAACTGACTTGCCAGAGGGTAAAGATCGCTTAAGTTTGCTAATGGGCACTATTCTAAGGCAGCGTCTAACTGTTAAAGGCTTTATTATCTTTGAAGAGTATGGCGATCATTTTCCAGATTTCTTACAAACCATGGGTAAATTGGTATCAGAAGGTAAGGTAAGAACCAAAGAGCATATTGTTGACGGTTTACAAAACGCTCCGCAAGGGTTTATTGACATGTTAGATGGTAATAACTTTGGTAAAACAGTGGTTAAGATTGCTGATCCTGAATAGTTTACCTATTTTTTTTATTTATTTTAAAATTTTATGATTAATATTTTTTTGTCTTATTTTTATTTTAAGAGATAAAGTAACCAATAACTAGCCTAATAAATCACTGCACTATCAACTTAATAATCTACATATAAAGGATTTATCATGAAAATCTTAATGGTATTAACATCGCATGACCGTCTAGCTGATACCGGCAAAAAAACCGGTTTTTGGCTCGAAGAATTTGCTGCACCCTATTACGCCTTTAAAGATGCAGGGGCTGAGATTACATTGGCCTCACCAACAGGCGGACAGCCTCCACTTGATCCAAGTAGCGATACTCCAGATGCCCAAACTGAGTTTACTGATCGATTTAAAAACGATCCTGCTGCTGAGCAGCATTTGGCGAATACTCTTAAGCTTGCGGACATCAATAGCGATGATTATGATGCAGTATTTTATCCAGGCGGCCATGGCCCATTATGGGATTTAGCAATTGACGAAAAATCTATATCTCTAATAGAGGACTTTGTCCTATCACAAAAACCAGTGGCATTTGTGTGCCATGCCCCAGCTGCGTTAAAGAACGTTAAAGTAAACGGTGATTATTTGGTTAAAGACAAGAGAGTAACCGGCTTTAGTAATACTGAAGAAGAAGCGGTTGGCTTAAGCGATGTTGTACCTTTTTTATTAGAAGATGCGCTTAAAGAAAATGGTGGTCACTATGAAAAAGGCTCAGATTGGCAATCATATGTGGTAGAAGATGGTCTATTGATTACTGGTCAAAACCCAGCTTCTTCAGAAGAAGCTGCCAAAAAGCTTATTCAACGTCTACAAGCATAAGAGTACTATATGATTAAATTACATCATCTTAACCAGTCTCGTTCCCTACGTACGTTATGGCTACTTGAAGAGTTAGGACAGCCTTATGAAGTTATTAGCTATCAGCGTGATGCTAAGACTCACCTTGCACCTGAGAGCTTAAAGAAAATTCACCCACTGGGTAAATCTCCGGTTATCGAGCTTGATGATCTAGTCATTGCTGAATCTGGTGCCATTACGCAAGTTTTGATAGAACGCTTTGCGCCTGAACGGTTACGCCCTGCATTAGATAGTAAAGATTACGCACGCTATTTACAGTGGATGGACTTCTCAGAAAGCTCGCTTATGGTGCCGTTATTGCTCGAACTATTTACTCAGTCTGCAGGCGTGAATGACAATGAGTTTTTAACAGGCTACATTGCCAAAGAGAAGCATAACCTTCTTAGCTACTTGAACAATGAGCTTAAAGAAAAAACCTATATCGTTGGGGATAAGTTAACCGGTGCTGACTTTATGCTGTCGTTTGATTTGATCATGCTTGCACAACGTGGTCTTCTAGACGACTATATGCATATTAAAACTTATGCCGATAGCTTATCTGGTATTGATAGCTATCAACGCGCTTTGGCTTTAGAAGCCAAATATGATGCGTCCAAATAATTAAAACAGTTGCTATTTTTTTAACTAAAAAAACAGCCCTCTGAGGGCTGTTTTTTGTTTAGATATTATTATCTAAAGCGCCTAAGTTATAGCTACGAGCAACTCACATAGCTGCCTTTGATATCAATACAAATCTGATCCCCATTAGCATTATTGGCTACCCATGCCTTACCGTTAGTAAATTGAAACGGTTGTACACCTTTATAATTAGTACTGCTTTGTCGGCTAACCTTTGACTCTTCATAATTAAAAGGAATTACTAGCTCACCTGCTAAGTTTACAAAGCCCCATTTATTCTCCATACGGACTCCAGCTAGCCCTTCAGAAAAAGGGGTAACCTGCTCAAATAAGAATTTAATCATTGGTACGTCACCACGATTCACAAAGCCCCATTTGCCATCACGTTGTTCAGGCTGCCATATTTCGCTATTGCTTTTAGGACTAGATGCTACAGGTGCTGAAGTTGAAGGGGTACTAGTACTTTGAATAACAGGGGCTGTTTTTGCTGCAGGTTTGCTAGTTGAAGACGTACTATTAGATCCTAAAGCGGTCATAGTAGATTTGCGACTTGGAATAACTTGTAGTGGATTGGCAGTAGGTCTGCCATTTATATCAACCCACTTTGGGCCATTACGAGTGTTAATACTGGTTGAGTCACCCCTAAAGTCACTGATACTTAAATTGTCGGCTGAGAATGGAATTATGATTCGATTTTTAGTATCAATAACACCAAAACTACCTCCTTTTTTTACCACGATACGATTGTTACTAACCGCACGCGACCATCCTTTGGTTTGGTTATCGCCAGAGATAATGTCATAGATGGCAGGTATCACTTCTCGACCTGTAACATCGATATAACCTACTCTGCCTAAGCGCTGAACTGGAACCAGGCCTTCTTTAAGTTTACTTACATCGATATTGTTATATCGCATTAAATCAGCAACTCGCCTGCCTTTTTTATCAATTAAAGCAACTGGCTGAGCTGAGTCTTTTAAAGCCAAAAAGTAGTCACTACTTGCCGTGCAAAAAACATTTGTATAATAGCTTTTGGGCACCTGACAAGCATAAGCAGGTAGACTTATCGTAGCCAAAGTTGCCAAAATCCAGACAGCTTTATTCACTCTTAACCAAGCCGACTTTGGCCGTTTAATTGACCTTATTGAGAAATCTGACTGGCCAGAGTATGGTAAATAACGTAATAAGTAACTACTAAGTTTATGGATTTTGTGGTTAAAATTTGAATAGCTAACTTTATATAATGTCATGTATTTATTAAGTAAAAGGATGATAAGTTTATCGAAAAATAGCAGAAATCAAATAGATATTCCATAATTATTATAAATCATTGCATTCAAGAATTGATAATGTAACTTAATCACCCCTATTAATTTAAAGGTATTTATTAA